>JAKFXW010000185.1 GCA_021731185.1 Gallionellaceae bacterium | reverse complement strand
CCGCATATGTTTGATATGTAAGCATGTAAATTTTTTGAGCAACGCAGTATCGCGACGTAGTTTGAATTTTTAGAGATACCCTATGGATGTCACACATGCTGCTTAATCCTCGCTACAGCCAGCTCTCTGGGAAACACTGCCAACAACGCATCTGCCGAAGGAGTCTGCGTTTGCCCAGTGAGCATAACCCGCAGCGGCATAGCCAGCTTGGGCATTTTTAAATTACGCTTACCAATTATCTCCTTAATCAAGGCGGCAATGGTGGGCGTTTCCCACGCAACATCTTGCAAGCGCGCCAGAAATTCCTGCAACGCTGGCACGGCCTCTGCGGTCAGATGCGTGGCTAATAATTCTGGATCAGGATGAATCTCAATAAAAAATATTTCCGCCGCATCGGCCAGTTCATTGATCGTCACCACGCGCTCCTTGTACAACGCCACGACATTTTGCAAAGCGGGAGCTGCCGTCACTTCCACACCACGCGCCTGTAATCTTTTCTGCACCATGCTAGCCAGCCGCCCATTATCCGCAAGTCTCAGGTAATGCTGATTAAGCCAATTCAATTTTTCGGTGTTGAATTGCGCGGCAGAAGAGGTGATGTGATCCAGATCAAACCACGCACACAACTGCTCCGCTGAAAAAATTTCATCATTGCCGTGCGACCAGCCTAGGCGCGCCAAATAGTTAATCACGGCTTCCGGCAGATAGCCGTCTTGCTCATATTGCATGACGCTGACCGCACCATGCCGCTTGGATAATTTTTGCCCGTCCCCGCCCAAAATCATAGATAGATGCGCGTAGTGCGGCACATTCGCACCCAATGCTTTAAGAATATTAATTTGTCGCGGCGTGTTGTTGACATGATCGTCGCCGCGTATAACATGGGTAATTTTCATATCCCAGTCGTCCACCACCACGCAAAAATTATAAGTCGGCGTGCCATCGCTACGCGCAATAATCAGATCATCCAACTCAGCGTTATCAAACTCGATTAGGCCTTTAACCAGATCATTCCACCTCACGGTTCCTACGGCAGGATTTTTAAAACGCACTACGGGCTTAATCTCGGCAGGTGGCATAGCTAAAATCTTGCCTAGCTCTGGTCGCCAATGACCGTCATAACGCGGTTTTTCACCTCGCGCGCGCTGCGCTTCTCGCATGGCTTCCAATTCATCCGGTGATGCGTAACAGTAATAAGCCAATCCCTGCTCCAACATATTTTGGATGACTGCCTTATAGCGATCCATGCCGCGCATCTGATAATACGGGCCTTCATCGTAATCAAGATTCAGCCACGCCAACCCATCCAATATGGCTTGCACCGCTTCGGGTGTGGAACGCTCTACATCGGTATCTTCAATACGCAGAATAAAAATTCCACCATGTTTGCGTGCATACGCCCAGGAAAAAAGCGCAGTGCGCGCGCCACCAATGTGTAAATAACCCGTGGGGCTGGGTGCGAAACGAGTGCGAACGGTGGTCATATTTTTTATTTCATTATCCCCTCATTGTCCCCTTGTGGGATGTGGGGCTCCGCTTCAAAAATTCACATATGGAAAAATTGTAACAGCTGTTGTTCGTCCAACACCTGCACATTTAATTCCCGCGCTTTGGTAAGTTTGCTACCTGCCTCAACACCTGCCACCAGATAATCTGTTTTTTGCGATACGCTACCACTGACCCGCGCACCCAGTGCTTCTAATTTTGCTTTAGCTTCTTCCCGACTCATGCCAGACAAAGTGCCAGTCAGCACGAAAGTTTTACCACGCAAGGGCATGTCGAGCGATATGCCCTGCGCCTGTTCCGCCGATTCTTTTTCAGGCCACGCCCCACAAGGGGACAATGTGAGTCCGGCACTACGTAATTGCGCGATGACTTCACGGTTATGCGGCTCGCTTAAAAAACTCACAATGCTCTGCGCGACGATTGGCCCTATATCCGACACAGCCTGCAAACTCTCGCTGTCGGCCTGCATAAAATTATCCAACGTCGCATAGTGACGCGCCAATTCTTTGGCGGTCGCCTCGCCCACATTGCGAATGCCCAGCGCATAGATCAATCGTGCGAGGGTGGTGGACTTACTGCGCTCAATTGCGCCAAGTAAATTAGATGCAGATTTCTCACCCATGCGTTCCAGCGCAGCTAATTTTTTCAAACTCAAGTTATACAAATCGGCGGGGGTATGCACCATTTTCAACTCGACTAATTGCTCAACTATTTTGTCTCCCAGCCCTTCAATATTCAAAGCGCGGCGGCTGGCAAAATGCAGCACCGCGCCACTACGCTGCGCTGGGCAATATAAGCCACTGCTGCATCGCAATATCCCACAAGGGGACAATGTCGCCTCATCTGCCTGTTTGCTGACTTGCCCACCGCACACCGGGCATTGCTGTGGCATGACAAATTCGCGCGTGTCAGGTGGACGTTTTTCCAGCAACACGCGCACCACTTCTGGAATCACATCACCTGCCCGCCGCACACTCACCGTGTCACCGATGCGTATATCCTTGCGCCGCAATTCGTCCTCATTATGCAAAGTGGCATTGGTCACCGTTACCCCGCCGACAAACACTGGCGCGAGTCTGGCCACGGGTGTGAGCGCGCCCGTGCGACCAACCTGAATTTCAATATCCAGCACAGTGGTCAAGGCTTCTTCCGCAGGGAATTTATGCGCGATGGCAAAACGCGGTGCGCGTGATACAAAACCCAAGTGCTCCTGCCGAGCAATGGCATTCACCTTGTACACCACGCCGTCAATGTCATACGGCAAGCTGTGGCGCTGCGCGCCGATTTCATGATAATAAGTCAGCAAGCCCTGTATTCCCTTCACCACACGCCTCTCCAATGGCACAGGGAAGCCCAACTCGTGCAAAAACGTCATTTGTGCAGCATGGGTAGTGGGCAATGTTTCACCTGTCACTGCACCAGCCATGTGATCTTCTGCGTGCACGGCATACGCAAAAAAACTCAAGTGCCGCTGCGCGGTAATACGCGAATCCAACTGTCGCAAGGATCCCGCTGCGGCATTACGTGGATTAACGAATAATTTTTCACCCGATTCTCCTTGCTGTCGATTCAGTTCGGCAAAATCGCGTTTCATCATCAGCACCTCACCGCGCACTTCGATAAAGGGAATATTGCGGCGCAAACGTAGCGGAATGGTTCGCACCGTGCGTAGATTTTGCGTGACATCCTCGCCCACACTGCCATCACCGCGCGTTGCACCCTGCTTAAATACGCCCTGTTCGTAAGTCAATGAAATTGCCAGTCCATCAAATTTTGGCTCGACCGCATACTCAACTTCTGCATCTCCCAGCGCCTGCACCATGCGCGTGTCAAATGCGCACGCCTCGTCCTCGCTTAAGGCATTTTGCAAAGACAGCATGGGGGTGCGATGCACCACTTCGGCAAAGGATTTCAGCGGTGCTGCGCCAATGCGCTGGGTAGGGGAATCGGGGCTCTGCAGCTCGGGATATTGTGTTTCGAGATGCTGCAACTCGCGAAAGAGTTGGTCGAATTCCGCATCAGAAATGAGCGGCGCATCGAGCACGTAATAATGCTGGTTATGCTTGTCGATTTCTGCACGCAAAAAAATGATGCGGTCTAATACTGAGGAATTCATTTATAACCTAGTAGGATGTGCTGATTGCTGCTCATTGATTTCCGCACTCAAGAAAATAGCCTGCGTGCCTGCGCGCTACCGGGCACAATATTTCCATGCGTCATTTGGGTTTCAATGGCTGTAATTTGTTCGCGTATTAGTACGAGACTGTCTTCGCCCAGCGTTTTGCGATGATCGTCAACGATGCTGGCCTTGAGTTGCTTAGCCATTTTCCGCGCCACCTCCACCATTTGGTCAAAACGTTGCACGGGTTGCTCAGTAAGCGGCACATCCAGCAACAGCGTTACGCCGCTGACTCCATGCTGCTCCAGCGTGTGATATTGAAACGAAATGCTGTCCATGCTAGATAGACTGCACAGTGTATGACCGCGTTTATCCAGCAAATGAAAAGCCCCATCTGCTTGTAGTGCAAAGCCATGCTGCTCGCACACCTCCGCGATTTCCGTGCCGAAAATCTGCTGTCGATTATCCGGCAACAAATTCAACCCGATGATGCGATCAACTGTGATACAAAATTCATCCAACTTTAAAGCGCGTGCTGCAGCAATGCTAACCTCAGGCACGATTATTTGATCGGCAGCTTGGATGCTGAGACTACTCACTACGTCCCTGAAACGCGCCAGCTTAGGCTCGGACACTGCGCCCGAACGTTTGACTAATTGCAATGCGAGTTTAAATGCAGCGTAATGCATTGTCCCCTTGTGGGGCACGGTGCTTTCCGCCATCACTTTCTCCCAAGTATCACTTTCAGCATTCAAGCCGCAAATAGTTATGTCACAGCCGAAATCAAAGCGCCTAGGCCACAGGCTGGCCAGCATCTCCACTCCGGCTGGCTTCCCCAATTTAATTTCGATAATGTAATCCGTCGTATCGCCCAACAACGCGCAACCACTTTCCATTAAAGCTGTGTTTGCTGATTTTTGCTCATTTGAAACTGTTGAAGTTGAGGACGCGGCAGATGTGGCTGCCTGGAATTGTGTCACTGTCGGCTGCATACCTTGCACTGATTCTGGATACATGTCTTGATTAAAACTGTAGCGCGCATCTTCTTCTGGCGCGGCGGATAAAATGTCCGCGTGCTCCTGCCTGAAAGTCTCTTGATATTTCTGCTGATAGCCGCGCTGCTGCCACCAACCGTAAATGTATATGAGCAGCACCACAATAATGCCTATACCCAAAAGACTGATCTGCAATTCGCTCATAACTGACGGGAGATATTAGGATTCGCAAATGGTGCATTCACCAGAAGCCGTCTTCATTCGATTGAAGATGGGTGAATTATCGCAAGTGTGGAGAGAAATGGCAAAGCTAATACTTGTGAAATAGCTCACGCCATTCATCCGCTATCGCTGAAAACAAAGAAACGCTATACAGTGGCTACGCGGGTGAGTGACGGCCTTGCATCAAACACTGAATTATTTCACTTCAGGTCAGTGGCAACTCCGCAGTCCCCGAGCCTATGCCGGAAATTTCATGCACTGCTTTGACAAACTCGGCTTGTCCATGCAGATGAATTAACGAGCTGGGATGCGGCTTGCCGCGCATATGAACCAACCGCGCTCTGCTGGCCGCTGGCATTTCCCATTTCAATCCAGCCAACAATTCATCCGCGCCTACCGGGTTATTGCAAATCAACACCATGTCGCAACCCGCATGGAGCGCAGATTCAGCGCGTTGTACCACTCCGCCTGCTCCGGTCGCACCTTCCATACTTAAATCATCGCTGAAAATACAACCTTCAAAACCCAATGCACCGCGCAAAATATCCTTTAACCAAATGCTGGAATAGCCAGCAGGGTATTGATCCACTTTAGAATAAATCACATGCGCGGGCATGATCGCTGTTAATCCAAAATTCACCATTTGACGAAACGGAATCAAATCGCACATCTCTATATCGGCAAGTTCACGGTCATCTTGAGGGATTTCCAGATGAGAGTCTGCACGCACGTAACCATGCCCCGGAAAATGCTTGCCTACTGTTTGCATACCCGCGTGCCTTAAGCCTATGAGCAGGCTATGAGCCAGATCAGCAATGGCTTGTGGGTTGGCATGAAAAGCACGATCGCCGATCACGCCGCTGCTACCGTAATCCACATCGAGTACGGGGGTAAAGCTGAAATCAATGCCACAGGCGCGTAGTTCCGCAGCCATGACAAACCCTATTTGTTGTGCCAGATGTTTAGCGCGCTTGGGATGTTCATCCCAAATATTGCCTAATTCGCGCATCGCTGGAATGCGGGTAAATCCTTCCCGAAACCGCTGTACCCGTCCGCCCTCATGATCCACCGCAATTAACAACGGCGGGTTGCGAACTGCGTGAATAGCGGCAGTCAACTCCATGAGTTGCCGTGTCGATTCAAAATTTCGGGCAAATAGAATAACGCCACCAGTTAGAGGGTGGCGTAGTCGCGCTATATCTTCCGTTGTCAAAGCTGTACCTACAACGTCCAGCATTACTGGGCCGATTCCCATTGTCACACTCCTTTTACATATACAAATTTACTGAGCCGTGCCGGACTCAGTAGACTCCAACACCACAAAAGCAATAGCCATGTCGCGTTCATCACTGATGCTGAGATGGTGCTGAGTAATTCCTAATTGACGCAGATACGCAGCCAATGTCGCATCAAATACAAAAATGGGCTTGCCTAAATGATCGTGCGAAATGCTGATGCGTTGAAATGTAATCGGCGAGCGTAAGCCATGCCCCACCGCCTTGGACAGCGCTTCTTTGGCAGCAAAGCGTTTAAGCAGCAGACGGCTAGGTTGCGTATGTTTGAAGTATTCTGGTAGTTCTTGCGGGCTGAGAATGCGGTGCGCGAAGCGATCACCATATCGTTCATGCACAGCCTGAATGCGCGCGTGTGACACGATGTCGGTGCCTATGCCAAATATCATTTGGTCACTGATATGGGCATGAGCAAAGCTTTCATTTTTTTCACCGCCTGCTCCAGGCCAATAAACAGTGCTTCGGCGATAATGGCGTGACCAATGTTGAGCTCAATGATGTGCGGAATTGCAACGATGGACTGCACGTTATGATAGTTCAGACCGTGTCCGGCATTCACTTGTAAACCGATGGCATGGGCATGTTTAACCGCACGCTGTATCCGCGCCAGTTCTTGCATCTGCTGCGGCACGCTACTGGCATCGGCATATTTTCCGGTGTGAATTTCCACCACAGGTACGCCTGCGGCACGTGCCGCATCCAATTGCTTTTCATCTGCATCGACAAATAGTGAAACACGTATCCCCGTCTTGGCACATTTTTCAGACGCTTTTTTTATGCTCTCAAAATTGCCAATTACATCCAAGCCACCTTCAGTGGTGAGCTCTTCGCGCCGCTCAGGCACAAAACATACATCGTGCGGCTTGATCCGCAACGCAATGTCCAGCATCTCCTGCGTAATCGCACTTTCAAGATTCATGCGGGTTTGCAACATGTCCCGCAATATCTCCACATCTCTATCCTGTATATGGCGACGGTCTTCACGCAAATGTAAGGTGATGCTATCTGCTCCAGCAGCTTCACAAATTAACGCTGCCTGCACCACATTGGGATAGCGTGTACCGCGCACCTGACGCAAGGTGGCAACGTGGTCGATGTTTAGTCCGAGTTTAATCAACTGCTATCCTCCTGTTTAGGGCATCTCTAAAAATCCAACTTCCGTCGCCATACTGTGTTGTTCACAAAAAATTACTTCTAACATATCAAACATATGCGTCGTCGTAATTTTTTGTTCGCGCCTTGTCTGGCTTAGTAATTTGAATTTTTAGAGGTGCCCTTTAATTTTCATTACGCATTGCGATTATTCTGAAAATCTATTATCAGTTCTCGCGTGTGCAAGGTCTTGCCCGCAAGGTGCTGGTTGAGCAACATACGCATCAATTGCTTGCTCTGCTGCGCGCTGACCGCATCACTAAAATCGTCTACAGCCAGATCGAGCAATGTTTTCCCCCAAACAGGTACACTCGCCAAACTCGCGCCATTTATAGGTTTCTGTGTGGCATCACGCTTTGCCCCACAAGGGGACAATGTCATATCCCGCACAGCGCCACGTTCAAATACATATTGATACGAAACATCTGGCACGATGGGCGCATGAGTATCGGCTTCCTGCACCAATTGCAGCGCGTAACCAAGTTCCTGCAATAAGCGTTTTTCGAATGAGCGTAGCGTCGCCGCGTAATCGCTTACCGTGTCACAGCCCTGCGCCAGCTTTTGTAATGTGTCCTGATAAAAATTAAATAATTGCTCATGCGGATCATCTCGCACCAGCAAATTTAATAATAATTCATTCAAATAAAATCCGCATAACAGTGCCGTACCCTGTAACTGCGGCTGCCCACCCTGCCACTCTGCGCTATGTAATGTACGCAATTCGTGCTTACCAAACCAACTCAATGTTAATGGCTGAAAAGCCATCAGCAGCCCGCGCATCAATGATCTTGGCCGCCGTGCACCGCGCGCTATTAACGCGATGCGGCCAAATTGCTGACTAAAAACCTCCAGCACCAAACTGGTTTCGCGGTAAGGGTAATTGTGCAGAACAAATGCTGGTTGCTCAACTTGCCGATGTTTGTGTTTATCTATCACGGGCACTCTGCCTTATTTAATACCCCGGAGACTGATCAATAGCCCAAGCTCTTCAAGGTTTGTGCATTATCCGCCCAGCCGCTGCGTACTTTTACCCAGACTTCAAGATACACTTTCCCGTCAAATAACTTTTCCATATCCAAGCGTGCTTGCGTAGCAATCTCTTTTAATTTTTCTCCGCTCTTGCCAATCAACATCGCCTTGTGCGCTTCTTTATCCACCAGAATTGCGGCATGAATTCGGCGCATTGTCCCATCCATTTTAAATTGCTCAATGATGACACTGACTGAGTAAGGAAGCTCGTCCCCGGTGAACCTAAAAACCTTTTCACGCACCAACTCAGCCGCCAAAAAACGCTCGTTGCGATCCGTAACTTCATCCTCTGGATAAATTCTCTCGCCCTCTGGCATATAAGGACGAATTGCATTCAGCAACGTATCTAACTGCAAATTTTGTTTCGCACTCACCGCGACTATTGCGGCAAAGTCGCGCTTGTGTGACATCTCTTGAATAAACGGCAGCAAGGTTGCTTTGTCCGATAGATTGTCTACTTTATTGATAACTAATAATACTGGCAAATGTTTGGGCAACAGGTTCATTACCTCAGTATCGCGTTCATCAAAATGATGCGCCTCGATTACAAAGAGCACGACATTAACCTCGCGCAGACTGCTGGTGACCACGCGGTTCATGCCACGATTTAAGGTATTTAAATGTTTGGTTTGAAAGCCTGGCGTATCAACAAAAACAAACTGCGTCTGCTCTTCCGTCACGATGCCGATGATGCGGTGGCGAGTGGTCTGTGCCTTGCGAGAAGTGATGCTGACTTTCTGTCCGACCAGATGGTTGAGCAGCGTTGATTTTCCTACGTTCGGGCGACCCACAATGGCAATAAAACCGCTGCGAAACTCGCCCTCTTTTGTGATTAATTTATTCATTTTGTTGCGTGGCAATTTCTAGAGTGGCGATTAATTAAGAAGAACGAGGGGTGTGCTAAATTTTTCCACTACAATTTTTTATAAGCAACTTCAGCGGCCACCTGCTCAGCGCCGCGGCGACTCACGCCTTCACCCAGCGTCGAAATATTAAGCTGTGCAATGTCGCATGCCACCTTGAATACTTGAGCATGGGCTTCGCCCTGTGTGGCTATGACAGTGTACTTCGGCAAAGCCAGACGCTTGCTTTGCAGAAACTCCTGCAGCAAGGTTTTGTAATCTTTACCCATAGCCTGCTCATCAGCTTGCGCGATAAGGGGCACGTATAAATTTAATATCACTTGTTCTGCTGCAGAAAAACCACCATCTACAAATACTGCGCCAAATATGGCTTCCATCGCATCTGCCAGTATGGAGGGACGGCGAAAGCCAGCACTTTTGCGCTCGCCTTCACCAAGCAGCAGCATCTCACCCAACTGTAATTGTTGGGCCAATGTAACCAATGTTTGCTGGTTGACCAGGTTCGAACGCTGGCGTGACAACACACCTTCTGCTAAATCAGTGCGTGTGTCATAAAGATGTTTGGCAATAACGCAATTCAGCACACTGTCCCCGAGAAATTCAAGGCGCTCATTGTGTGTCACGCTATGGCTGCAATGCGTTAAGGCGCGTTGCAAAAGCCCAGGGTGCTTAAAGGTGTGGCCGAGCTGTTTACTCAACGCATCTAACTTCATCTAGGTAGCTCCGGGCTCATCTAAGGAAGCACTGATTTAATCCCACATGGCCGCGACATCGGCTTGGCGGGATGGAATGCACGGAGCAAGGTGACGCTAAGGGTCGTTCCCTTGGCTAGTCTTGCGACAATGCAGGCCGCCCGTAAAGTCATGTCCCGTATGGGTTGCGACCAAATTGCGCGCTCGCTGTGTTGCATCCCTCGCCAGGGAGAATAACCCCTGGCCTTCGGGATGCGCCTTGCGATCATCACAATTTGGTCTGCAACGCGGCTCATGGAGGATTAAATCAGTGCTTCCCTAATAGCTGTGCAGTAAAATATTAAGACACTTAGAAATTGCTAAGACTAAATTCCAGCAATAAACTAGCATTGCCTACCAGCTCAATTTTTTTGGAATAATCAACGCTGAGTTTCAGGCTACCTCCTACTTTGTTAATCTCAATATCGCCAGCATCGACAACCGTAATATTATTCATCATGGCGCGCTTGCTGTACGCCTCACGTATGTCTTTGGGCGCGGCTCCTTGCATGTCCGGATCTTTCGCGACGGTCTTCAGAATGCCTTTGATCGTTTGCGCTTCAACATAAGCTGGCACTACTTTCATTCCCCCGATGGCTAAAAATATGAGTATCACGCACCAAATCAAAAGACCCGATAACGTCACGCCTCGCTGTTTATTTGTCATTGCTTTCATCATGCTCCCCTTTCTGGCTTAACCATTTAATTGATAGAAAGTCCTACCCGCTTAAAATCATTAAAGTTCATCCATACCATAAATGCCTTACCTACCAGCATTTCATCTGGCACAAAACCCCAGTAGCGGCTGTCACGACTGTTATCGCGGTTGTCACCTAACATAAAATAATGTCCCTCCGGAACAATGCAGCGCACCTCGTTTGCGTTATACGCGCAGTTTTCCCGATACGGAAATTCAACCACGTCACTCAGCCGCATATTCGGTGCAACCGGATTTTGTAACACCTTATAACTGCGGCCACTGGAGAGACTTTCATTATAAATTTTAGTGTGCACAAAATTCAAACCGGGTTCAACGTAATTATAATCGCCATTTCCCTCCAGTTTTTGTAGCACTCCATTCACAACCACCTGCTTGTTCCGATACACAATATTATCGCCTGGCACACCGACCACACGTTTAATGTAATCTATCGACGGATTCTCCGGATAATGAAATACCATCACATCACCGCGCTCGGGTGAATTCATTTCAAGCAATTTTTTACCCACTATCGGCAAACGTATGCCATAAATAAATTTATTTACCACTATAAAATCGCCTACCTGCAAGGTAGGGATCATCGATCCAGATGGGATTTTAAATGGCTCTATTAAAAATGAGCGCAATAAAAAGACGACCAATATAACCGGGAAAAAACTCTTGGCATATTCGACCCACCATGGCTCTTTTATTGTTATCTTTGATTGCTCCCTGGCCAGCCTTGCACTCTCAACCAAGCGCTGCGGATATAGCAGAAATTTGTCCAACAAACTTACGCCACCGGTAATTAACAGTAGCACCAACATGATTAAAGAAAAATCCATCCAACGTCCTTTCAGTAATTCTCTTAAAAATTAAATCGAATGTGTGCTATTTATCGCCCACCTGCAAAATAGCCAAGAACGCTTCCTGTGGAATTTCCACACTGCCGACTTGTTTCATACGTTTTTTACCCGCTTTCTGTTTTTCCAGTAGCTTGCGCTTACGCGAAATGTCGCCGCCATAACATTTGGCGATCACGTTTTTACGCAGTGCTTTGACATTTTCGCGTGAAATAATATTCGCGCCGATAGCTGCCTGAATCGCGACATCAAACATTTGGCGCGGGATCAACTCACGCATTTTTGCTGCCACCTCGCGTCCGCGAGACTGACTATTACTGCGATGCAGAATTATAGACAATGCATCCACCCGCTCGCCGTTAATCATCATATCCACTTTAACTACATCCGCTGCGCGGTATTCCTTGAACTCATAATCCATCGACGCATAACCACGTGAAATCGATTTCAATCGATCAAAAAAATCCAGCACAATTTCTGCCATAGGAATTTCATATATCAACAACACTTGCTTACCGTGATAACTCATATCCAGCTGCAGGCCACGCTTTTGTGTACACAGCGTGATTACCGCCCCCACATATTCCTGCGGCATATATAAATTAACCGTGACTATTGGCTCGCGCACTTCTTCGATCTTAGACGGATCCGGCATTTTTGATGGATTATCAACCGTCACTACCGATCCGTCACGCAAACTCACCTCGTAGATAACCGTCGGCGCGGTGGTGATTAAATCCATATCAAATTCACGCTCTAACCGCTCCTGCACAATTTCCATATGCAGCAACCCTAAAAATCCGCAGCGAAAACCAAAGCCCAGCGCTTGCGAAACTTCAGGTGCATATTGCAATGAGGCATCATTCAACTTGAGCTTTTCCAAGGAATCGCGCAGCGCATCATATTGATTGGATTCCACCGGAAACAGCCCGGCAAATACCTGTGGCTGCACCTCTTTAAATCCAGGCAGTGCGGCGCTGGCTGGTCGATTAACTAAAGTGATCGTGTCGCCTACCTTGGCGGCTTTCAACTCCTTAATGCCAGCGATGACAAATCCGACATTGCCCGCAGTTAATACCTCTCTGGGCTGCGATTTAGGCGTGAACACGCCGACATGTTCGGTTAACGACTGCGCGCCTGTCGCCATTAACAATATTTTATCTTTGGGTTTTAAAGTGCCGTTAAAAATCCGTACCAGCATGACCACTCCAACGTAATTATCAAACCATGAATCAATAATCAACGCTTGTAACGGGGCATTCGGATCACCTTTCGGTGCGGGCACTTTGGCGATCATCGCCTCCAGCACATCCTGCACACCCTCGCCTGTTTTAGCCGAACAGCGCACTGCATCGTGCGCATCTATACCTATCACCTCCTCTATTTCGGCGATGGCGTTATCGGGATTAGCGGATGGCAGATCAATTTTATTCAACACAGGGACTACTTCCACACCCAAATCCAGCGCGGTATAGCAGTTGGCCACGGTTTGCGCTTCCACGCCTTGCGAAGCATCCACGACTAGTAGCGCGCCTTCACAGGCGGAAAGAGATCGTGATACTTCGTAGGAAAAGTCGACGTGCCCTGGGGTGTCAATCAAATTGAGGCTGTAGATTTGCCCATTCCGCGCTTTGTATTGCAATGCGGCGGTCTGCGCCTTGATGGTGATGCCACGCTCGCGTTCCAGATCCATCGAGTCCAGCACTTGCGCTTCCATTTCACGGTCAGACAAACCGCCACATAAATGAATAATACGATCAGCTAAGGTGGACTTGCCGTGGTCGATATGGGCAATGATAGAAAAATTACGAATAAACTGCATGCTAATTGCTGCCCCCTAAAAGCGCCTCGCCGTCCCACAAGGGGACAATGTAACGGGCGCATTCTGCCAAAACCGACAAATTCTGATCATTCCAAAAATTCCTGAATGTTCAAAAAGCGTGGATTCTAGCTGATTTCAGCGGGGCACGCAGGCTCAGTTGCAATTGACAAGCAAGATATAGAGAAGCCAACAGGATTATTTAACGTCCAACTTCAATGCCACAAATGAAAGCTGTTCGCCTCGGCGCACCAGCAGAGCAACATGCTTGCCTTTGGGCACTCGCTTCAAAACTTCATTGATATCATCCACCGAATCAAGTTCTATGTTGCCTATAGCCAGAATAATATCACCCGTCCGCAATTCATTAACCTCGGGATTCAACACATCTTCTACCAGCAAACCATTCTTAACGCCAAGCTCCTTCTTTTGTGCGTCAGTCAACGGGCTCAACGCCAGTCCCAGCCGCGCCACGTTCGTACTCGTAACGGGGCTTTCCGCGCCACTGTCTTCAAGCTTCGCCACCACGCTATCATCTGGCATTTCACCCACAATCAGGCTAACTTCATGGCTCTCATTTTTGCGCCACAATTGCACGGTGACCTTACTACCTGGTTTGGTGGCCGCAACGATACGCGGCAGGTCTAAAGACGTATTCACGGTTTTCCCATCAAACTTTAAAATCACATCACTAACTTGAATCTCGGCTTTCTCCGCTGCACCACTCTTTTCAACATGGCTGACCAGTGCTCCTGCGGCACTGCTGAGTCCAAGCGACTCAGCCAGATCACGCGTGACTTCTTGTATGACCACACCGATACGACCGCGCGTGACCTTGCCTGTGCTGCGTAATTGATTCGCGACATTCATCGCCACATCTATCGGAATAGAGAATGACAGCCCCATGAATCCGCCTGTACGCGTATAAATTTGTGAATTAATGCCGACCACTTCACCTTTCATGTTAAATAGCGGCCCACCAGAGTTACCAGGATTAATGGCTGCATCGGTTTGGATGAACGGCACAAAATTTTCCTGCGGCAATGTACGCCCTTTAGCACTGACGATACCCGCTGTCACGCTGCTATCAAAACCAAATGGCGAACCAATAGCGATGACCCATTCCCCTACTTTTAATTCCTCCGGGTTGCCTTGGGTAACTTTGGGCAATCCAGTTGCATCAATTTTCAGCAGTGCTAAATCAGTGCGCTTATCAAGGCCGATAATTTTCGCGCTAAACTCGCGCTTATCACTCAAACTAACCGTGACACCATCCGCCCCGCCTACAACATGTGCATTGGTCAAAATATAGCCGTCTGCACTAATAACAAATCCCGATCCACGTGATTGCAATTCTGGCTGTCCGCGCGGCATGGGCGGCGCAAAACGGTGAAAAAATTCTGAAAATGGATCGCCCTCTCTAGGCTGACCTGGCGGCCTTTTATTATTGCGATTATTGCGCGGAGACTGAACCGTACTGATGTTCACTACGGCTGCACCTTGCTTTTGCACTAGCTCGGTAAAATCAGGTAGATCTTTGGCTAAAATTGGGGCTGAAAAAAACCCCAAAAATATTACCACCACCCAATTTACAAATAGATTTCTCATGATTCTCTTCCTCTCCAATAAAGCCAAATGAACATACACTCTATTTCAAGTGATCTCGCCGCTCCCATATAACCGTTTCCATATATTTATGTCAAATATAAATAATGCTAGACAACGGAAACGAATAAGCTACAGATTTTAAAGATAGGCTACAGACAGGGATTGTTTGGCACACAAAACTAGCAGTCTAACCAAAAAAATCCAACTATCAAACCCAACACCGTACCCAGAGCGGCATAAGCATCGTTCTCCAGCACATTGACGCGCTGTACGAACCTATCCCACCGCCCGCCAATACCAACCATAGCGGCGGCATGTAAGAAAATGCGCTATGAAGTAACATACCGTCAGCCACCACAACCTGAGCCTGAGCTACGTTATGCACAAGAAAGTGTCGAGGTCGGATACAAAATAATTGCATGGAGCTGGCACAACTCTTGGCGGTGTCACATTGCTCACCACGATTGCTACGCTAACTTCCCAGTCAATTTGAAAGTAAACCCCTGTTGCGTACAGAGTTAGCAATTTGCAATACCGTGCCGGGCGGCACCTCGCCGACCACAGTCACCAGATAGTCACCATTGAACTTGCTGTAGATGTGAATTGCACCTTGACTGGACAGGCCTAGCGCGCTATCAGGATTGCTTGGGCGCGCTTCGATAAAAATAGAAATACCTACCAGACCATCAGAAAAAACCATCTGTGTTGCCATGTTTTTTTTACCGCGCATAGAACGACGCATCTCAGCTATTTTCTTAAACCCGGCCGGTATCCCATCCACCTTCCATGCACTCTCATCCGTAACAGCGACAATTTTCTGAGCCAGTGGCGATCCGGGTTGTGCGGTTGTTTGCGGAATGACTGATGGTGGTGTCTTGGTTAACTTGATACTACTATTAATTTTTAACTGGATAAAAGTGTACTGCTCTACAACCTCTTGTCGATCACTCAATACAGCGGCTTTAAGCAATAACCCCGAATCTTTATGCACCCACATTTTGTGTGAATACCGCAAATTATCCCTAGGTCGCAATTCCAGCACCTGCGTGTCAAACCCTGCTATACGAGTTGATTCACCTGTGCGAATTTGATAATTTTCACCGAGTGTAGAAAGTTGCTCGGGCAATAGCACAGGAAAAACTTTACGATCATGCGCCCGCTCAGCCTGCCCCACCTTATCACTGGAGTAACACCACACTGCGCTGTTATTGCTGGTCACTTCACATTCCGATCCATCTTGTTTTTCCACCTTTGTCCGCTCGCCGCTGTGATCAAAGATATGACTGATATTAGATGTTTCCAATTGATTGCCATATTGATGCACGAAAGTGCCACTGTAATTTGTTTGATGTGCGGCTAACGAAACTCTATTCAGCCACTCCATATGAATCTGTTGATCCGGATTGGCAATTGCCAATCCGGTCGACCCCAGCAACGCAAGCGCTGCAATAACTTTTAATTTCATACAGGTCATCTCTTCTGTTGGCGGGTCACGGTACTCACATGAGATGTCATACGCAGCACATCTTTGCGCGGCGAAAATTCCCGATGTGCACTTAAATAGTCATCAAAATTATCTACTGCAGAAAAGCTGGCTGGGTGCATGGCATTCTGAGTGGTTGCCACTTGAAATTGGATTGTAGAACCCGCCTGTAATGACAACCAAGCCACCAACGTTATTGCCATTACCGAGGCTGCGGCTGAAACAGCGTACCACCGAGCTTGCTTCTGCTGTACTACTGGCGCAAATACGATAGGTTCATCACGCAGACGATCGCGCATTGAAGCACTAATGTCTGAGCGAACATGATCGGGTTGTCGGAGCGCATCGCTGATTAGGTGGTACACCTGCCATTCTGTATGTGCTTCCGGATTGCGCTTTAATTTGTTAAGCACATCTTCCGCATCTTCATCAAACAATTCACCATCCATTAACGCTGAAATATCCTGTTTCATCATCACCACCTATGATCTTTGTTGGTGCCCAACAGCGGGCGTAAATTTGTAGATATTGCTTCACGCGCCCGAAATATCCGGGAGCGAACTGTGCCGATTGGACAATTCATTACGGAAGCAATTTCCTCGTAGCTCAAGCCTTCAATTTCACGCAAGGTCAGAGCCGTACGTAAATCATCAGGCAATTCCTGCAACGATAAGTTCACTACCTCTACCACCTGCTTACTCATCAATTCATTTTCTGGGGTACTGACTTCTTGCAACAAACCTGCATCTTCAAAACCCTCAGCATCTTCTGTATTAGATGAAGTACTGGTCGGCGCACGTCGCTTAAGTGCCAACAAATAATTTTTTGCGGTGTTGATGCCGATACGGTACAACCAGGTATAAAACGCACTTTCACCACGAAATGCGGGTAATGCCCGATAAGCCTTGATAAACGCCTCTTGCGTGACATCCTCCACCTCAGCTGCATCACGCACGAAGCGTGAAATCAGTCGAGCCAGACGCCGCTGATATTTGACAACCAACAATTCGAAGGCGTACTTATCGCCGCGCTGAGCACGCTCAACTAATTGCTGATCAACTTCACTGTCACCCATACTCAGGTTACCCTAGCCCATATTTCTTCTCGCAAAATGCGACGCGCTAGTATAACCGGATGAAACCACTGAGTCAGCTCCATCGAAACGAAT
>JAKFXW010000186.1 GCA_021731185.1 Gallionellaceae bacterium | reverse complement strand
ATCACAATATGGAAACAGTGCCGCGCTTATACAAGCTGGCGCGTCCCGGCGCGGACTATTTGCATTCGCTGAAATTGCTGAAAGATTTCAAAGCACGTTTCCCGCATATCCCCACCAAATCTGGCTTAATGCTGGGCTTGGGCGAAACGGATGATGAGATATTGCAAGCCATGCGCGACCTGCGCGCCCACGATGTGGAAATGCTCACGCTGGGACAATACTTGCAGCCCTCGGAAGGACACCTGCCAGTGTTGCGCTACGTGCATCCCGACACGTTCAAAATGTTCGAGGATGCAGCCAAGGAAATGGGCTTTTCACATGCCGCTTGCGGACCAATGGTGCGCAGTAGTTATCATGCGGATGAGCAAGCGCACTTGGCGGGCGCAATTTAAGGACATCTAAAATTCAATTTGCGTCGCCATACTAAAACTATATGGCGTGCAAAAATTGCTCCCACGCACCAGCACAAACTACGTCCTACTATCCCGGCCATGCTTGTGATCCCCACCGGGCTTCTGACTCCCACCCGGCTTCTTTTCCCCGCGATGCATTGCATTCATAGTTGTACGAACTTCTTCAAGCGTAATCAAACCATTTTTATTGGCATCAATTTCAACAAAATATTTAGCCAGAATCGGTGTATTTTTCGCCTCTTCAACTGACAATGCACCATCTTTATTTACATCGGCTCGATCAAAATTCTCGTCAAAATTTGACCTTACGTGCTCTTTCATTTCGCTATGCAGTGATTGCATTTCTTTTTTGGTCAGCTTGCCGTCCGCGTTACTGTCAAGCTTCTTAAATCTCTTCGCATGAAATTCTTCAAATTCGGATTTTGAAACTTCATTATCAGCATTGGCATCCATCCCTTTAAACATGATGTCGGCCATACGCCCACGCGCTCCGTCCTGATGCCCATCACCTTGTTCGGCAGGATCAGCTTGCACATGGGATGTGCTTAAAGTAAAAAATGCAGCGAGTAACGTAATCAATATTTTCATGAAAATCTCCTAAATGTGCATTTTAAATTTGGAAATGCCGAGACGCAATTATCCGAAAATAAAGTGCGCTAAGGCAATCATACCTCAATAGTCAACAAAATATTGGCCTTCCCTAGTGAGGTATAATCGCGCTTATTTTTGCCACATTTCCCCACGCAATTTCCCATGAATATTTTTTACCCCGCATGAATATTTTTTACGAAGAAGACGGTAGCTTCAAGGTTGGCGCAATACTGACTGACTCAGTGACCTCATTGCAAGTGGAAAGCACGCACGGCAAGCGCAGTAAAATAAAAGCCTCCCATGTCTTGTTGCGTTTTACCCATCCGGGCTTGGATGAATTGATGGCGCAAGCAGAAAGTGTGGCTGCCAGCATAGAGACGGATTTTTTATGGGAGTGCTGTCCCGCCGAAGAATTTGGTTTTGATGAGTTGGCTGCCGAATATTTTGGACATTCGCCTACCCCAACAGAGGCGGCGGGCGTACTCATCCAGCTACATTCATCGCCCATGCACTTTTACAAAAAAGGCAAAGGCCGCTACAAAGCTGCACCGCCCGAAGCATTAAAATCAGCACTGTCCAGCGCGGAAAAAAAGCGTCTGCTGGCGGCCTTGCAGGCGCGCTACATTGCCGAGTTGGAACACTACACCCTGCCCCCAGAATTCGCCGATAAGCTGCCGCAATTATTATATAAACCCGATCGCAATACGCTCGAAGTTAAAGCACTGGAGGCCGCCTGCGCTACTACGCATTTATCGGCGGCGCATTTATTAGAGCGCTGTGGCGCACTGCCCTCTTCCCATGCTTATCACTTACAGCGTTTTCTGTTTGAGAATTTCCCACGCGGCACAGGGTTTCCAGAAGTGGTAGTCGATCCACATCCTGAATTACCTCTGGCAGAGGGTGTCGCGTTCAGTATTGATGATACCAACACGACAGAAATTGATGACGCATTTTCAGTAAGCAAACTAGCCAATGGCAACTGGCAAATAGGTATACACATTGCCGCGCCTACGCTCACCATTCCACTTGGATCGCCAATAGATTTAATCGCGGCACAGCGCATGTCCACGGTGTATATGCCAGGCGATAAAATCACCATGCTACCGGACAATGTCGTGTGCGCCTATACCTTGAGCGCGGATACGGTGTGCCCGTCATTGTCCATGTATCTCGAAGTAGATGCGGAGACCCTCGCTGTAATCAGCACCGAGAGCTGCATTGAACGCATACACATCGCCGCCAATCTACGCCATGAAACATTGCAACCGCTTTTTAACGAAGCAACGCTGGCCGCTGGAAAAATGGATTATGCTTACGCCAGCGAGCTGACCCTGCTGTGGCAACTGGCGCAAAAGCTGGAAGCCTTGCGCGGCAAAGCAGCCGATAACAACATGCAAGTTGATTATAACTTTAATGTGCAGAATGATCGCGTCACCATCACCACACGCCAGCGTGGCTCGCCAATAGACAAAGTGGTGGCCGAATTGATGATTTTTGTGAATGCGGAATGGGGCAAGCTATTAGCCACACATGCAGTGCCCGGCATCTACCGCACGCAAAGCAATGGCAAGGTCAAAATGAGCAGCGTACCCGCGCCGCATCAGGGGCTGGGTGTGGCGCAGTACATGTGGTCAAGCTCGCCGTTGCGGCGCTATGTTGATTTCGTCAATCAGCGACAGATTATCAGCCTGTTGCGGCTAGAGCCCCCCGCTTTCAGCAAGAACACTACGGATTTATTTTCCGTGATTAGCGACTTCGATACCACCTATACGCTGTATCAGGAATTTCAACGCAACATGGAACGCTACTGGTGTTTGCGGTGGCTGATGCAGGAAAATGTGCAACAAACCGAGGCACTGGTATTACGTGAAAATCTGGTCAAACTAACCGACATCCCCTTGATTAACCGCGTACCGTCGATGCCAGAATGCCCACCCAATACCCGCGTGATATTGGAAATCACCAGCATAGACTTGCTCGACCTGACACTCAATGCACGTTTCGTGGCAAAAGTCGAAGAAGAGGAGATTGTGGCTTGAATGCTGAAATGCTCTTGAATGCTGAAATGTTAAAGCGCGCTGAAGCTTTTAAGTATGCCGAAAAGCTCAAGCAACCGCTGACGATAGCTTTGCTCATTTCACTGAGCCTGCATACCCTCGCTCTGTTCAGCATCGGGTTTACCCTACCTGATCCGCGCCAATCCCCCAAAGTTTTACCACCGCTCGAAGTAGTGCTGGTCAACAGCAAATCCAAATTACGTCCCGTTAAGGCCGATTCCCTGGCGCAGCATAATCTGGATGGCGGCGGCAACACACCCGATGACAGGCGCGCAAAAACGCCCTTGCCTGTACTGCATGACGACAAAAATATGACGTTGGAACAATCTACCCAACGTGTAAAGAAATTGGAGCAGGAAGTGAAACAACTGCTCACCCAGGTTAAAAATACCCATACCGTGGGACAAGATAAAATACAAAATCAAACACCTCAGGACGGCATCAGCGGCAAAGATTTAGTGCAACGCAGCTTGGAAATTGTGCGACTGGAAGCCGAGATCAATAAAAATATTGATGCCTACCAAAAAATGCCCCGACGGAAATTTATCGGCGCACGCACACAAGAATTTCGCTTCGCACAATATATTGAAGACTGGCGTATCAAGGTCGAGCGCATTGGCAATCTGAATTATCCCGAAGCTGCACGCCAAAAACAGATATATGGCAGTGTGCAAATTACCGTTTCAATATTGGCTGATGGAACAATTGAAAATCTGGAAATAAGCCGCTCTTCGGGGAAACCGATTCTGGATGCTGCTGCACTGCGTATTGTAAAAATGGCCTCACCCTTTTCCCCATTGCCAGTGGATATACGGCGCGATGTCGATATTCTCGGCATCACCAAAACCATGACCTTTACGCCGAACAATAATATTGAAAGTGAATAAACGATTCTGCTATTGGCAGAAAAAATAAGAGTGATAAATTTATTCACCAGGTAACTGTCTTATTATTTCACCTATGCCCTGGCCATTATGCTCCTCCACTTTCTCCTGCCAGTGAACATGAGTGTGGGAAGCCCGGCAAATTTATCCTGCAAGGATTGAATTATATGTCTTGCAGCCACCTTCACTTTTCATTAAAGTTGTGCATCATGAAGCTTTCCAGGCACACTTTTTTCTCGTTTCTGCTGGTATTCGCTTTGCTGTTCGCACAGCAAGGCGGAATCGAGCACACCTTGCTACACGCGCTGGAAAACAACACACAGCCACAAAAGCAATCTAAACAAGAGCAGCAAATGCCGCATTCCAAATTTTGCGCGCAGTGTGCTGCTTACACACAATCGGGCACGGCTCTCAGTGGACTCACTTCGCTTGATGTACTACCAGCTATACAAGCCTCTGTGGAGCGACGTTACCACACCACATTTTATTCCACGTCACCCCAAGCCGCTTTTGCACGCGGCCCCCCCGCACTCTTCCATAAAATCGCATAACACCTCCCCGCATAGTGCGGGGAGGCTTGCCATTCAATTTTGGAGAGAGTCATGTTCAAGTACGCACCATTCATTATGGCGCTATTCGCGCCGCTATCCGCTCATGCCGCAAGTGATGAAGATTTGCGCAATCTTGGCGAGCAGATCAAACAACTGCAAGACCATCAGCAGCAACGCATCCTGCAACTGGAACAACAGCTGCAACAAAACGTTGCCGCTCCGCCGCAAAATGTTCGCCCAGCTAGCAGCGAAGCGGCATTCAACCCGGCCATCTCGCTGATCCTTGGCGGCACCTATGGCAACCTCAAACAAGACCCCGCTACGCCCGCCACAGGCTTTGCCATGAGCGCCAACCCCGGCCACGAACAAGGCTTCAATCTGGGCGAATCTGAACTGGTGATTGAAGCCAATATTGATCCGCAATTTCGCGGCACGGGCCGGTTCGCAATTGATCCAGCAGGTGGACTTAGCGCAGAAGAAGTCCATGTGCAGACCAGCGCGCTGGGCGAAGGACTAACCCTGAAAATGGGGCGCTTTCTTTCCGGCCTCGGCTACCTCAACGAGAAGCACGCGCACACTTGGGATTTTGTTGATCAGCCCTTGGTTTATGCCGCGCTATGGGATAACCAGTTGAGCGAAGATGGCGTACAGATCAAGTGGCTGGCACCGGCTACGATGTTCATCGAGATTGGCGGCGAGATCGGGCGCGGGCGAAGCTTTCCCGGCACAGATCGGGTCAAAAATGGGAGTGGCGCAGGAGTATTGTTCGCGCACATGGGCGATGACATAGGTTTTGAGCACAATTGGCGCGCTGGTATTTCGCTGCACCAGACCAGACGTGTTAATGCGATCAGTGATGCCGTGCCTGATCTGTTGAACACCACAGGCGGGGTGAGCAACAGTTTCACTGGGGACAGCCGAACCGCCGGGCTGGATTTCATCTGGAAATATGCACCCAACGGCAACGTCAGACAAACCCATTTCACATTTCTGGGCGAATATTTCCGGCGCAAGGAAAGTGGTTTGCTGACCTATGATACCGCCACCGCCACCGCCACCCCCACCCCCAATACCACTGACAGTTATGCGGTTACACAGTCCGGCTGGTATGTACAAAGCATCTATAAGTTTATGCGGCGCTGGCGTGCGGGTTTGCGTTATGACCGACTCGACTCCGGCACGGCGCAAGTCGGCGCATCCAATGCCACTAACGTCGTCAGCGACTATCACTACTCACCCACGCGCAAGACACTGATGCTGGATTACAGTCCGAGCGAATTTTCACGTCTGCGCCTGCAACTGGCGCAAGACAACTCACGCCAAGGCTTGCCTGACCGGCAATTATTCGTGCAATACATTATGAGTATCGGGGCGCATGGGGCGCACCAATATTGATGGTATCTCTAAAAATCTAACCTCCGTCGCCCCACATCCCACAAGGGGACAATGAGGGGACAATGTCATGCTGTGTTGCTTATAAAAAATCACTCCTCACAGGTGCAGATAACAAACTGAAAGGATCGTCATGAAAAAAATATTATTTGTTGTACTTTTATTCGCCAGCACCTTCAGCCACGCCGCGCTCAACATTTTTACCTGCGAACCGGAATGGGCGGCACTGGCAAAAGAACTGGCCGCAGACAAGATCAATATTTATTCGGCTACCACTGCGCTGCAAGACCCGCACCACATTGAGGCGCGCCCCAGCTTAATCGCCCGCGCACGGGGTGCTGATCTGGTGGTGTGCACGGGCGCGCAACTGGAAGTAGCCTGGCTACCTTTGGTGCTGCGTACATCCGGTAACAGCAAAATTCAGCCTGGCAACAGCGGATATTTTGAGGCAGCGCTTTACGTGACCATGCTGGGAATTCCAGCACGGCTGGATCGCGCCGATGGTGACTTCCACGCCTCAGGCAATTCACACATCCAGACCGATGCGCGTAACTTCCTGCCTATTGCCGATGCGTTGAGCAAACGGTTAATACAGCTTGACCCAGCTAATACCGCGTTTTACCACAACCGCCTGCAATCCTTCACGCAAGCTTGGCAAGCCGCACTGCTACGCTGGGAAAAACAGGCCGCACCACTTAAAGGCACACCCATCATCGTGCATCATAATGGCTTCCCTTATCTGAACAACTGGCTGGAACTAAAACAAATCACCACCTTGGAACCCAAACCAGGTATGGAGCCTAGCGCCGCGCATCTGGCGCAAGTGCTGGCACAATTACAACGAACCCCTGTGCGCATGGTGCTACGCGCTGCATATCACAATCCCAAATCTTCCCAATGGATAGCAGAACGCGCCAACATCACAGCTGTGATGTTGCCCTACACCGTTGGCGGCACATCATCGGCAACCGATTTATTCACCCTGTTCGATGACACCATACAACGTTTGCTGGCAGGGCTGAAATGAACAACATTGAACTCAGTATTCTTGTGCCCGCCTTTGTGGCCGGACTGCTGATACTCGCCACACATATTCCGCTCGGCATGAAAGTTTTGGCACGCGGCATCATCTTTGCCGACTTGGCCGTTGCACAAATAGCCGGACTGGGGGTGATTATTGCTGGGTTGTTGGAAATGACCCAATATCCACTGGCCGTGCAAATCATTGCCGCCAGCAGTGCTATCCTCGGTGCAACATTACTGGCAATCATTGAACGCAAATTGCCGGAAGTGCAAGAAGCCTGCATCGGTTTACTATTTGTGCTGGCCGCCAGCGGCAGTATCTTGTTAATGAATCGCGATGCCCATACGGGTGAACATTTGCAAAACTTGCTGATTGGGCAAATTCTGTGGGTCAGCAACAATCAACTCTTCGGCACGCTCGCGCTTACCGCTATATTGCTGGCATCATGGCGCGTTTTGCATAAGCGGCTGGGCAACATCGGATTTTATATTCTGTTCGCGCTGGCGGTCACCGCCTCGGTACAGCTGGTTGGCGTTTATCTGGTTTTTGCCAGCCTCATTATTCCCGCACTGGCCACCTATAAAATGCAGCAGCATCGTATGCTGGCTGCCAGCTTGGTTGGTATAACAGGTTATGCGGTCGGGCTGTGGTTATCGGTTTGGGCTGATCTGCCCAGCGGGGCGACCATAATCTGGGCGATGGCCATAGCGGGTGCGCTGGTGATGCTGAAGAAACGCGGAAATTTGACGTTATAATTAAGCCCCTCGACGAATATCAAGCAAGCATGACAGACAAGTACGCCGTAATCGGCAACCCCATCGCGCATAGCAAATCCCCGTTGATCCATCACATGTTCGCCGCACAAACCGGACAGGACATCAGCTATGAAGCCATACTTGCACCGCTGGATGGTTTTGCCGCGACGGTTGAGCGGCTGCGCGCCGAGGGGTATAAAGGTTGCAACGTCACCGTACCGTTCAAGTTTGAAGCTTTTCACTTGGCAACTAGCGTCGAACCTCGTGCAAAGATAGCAAAGGCTGTCAACACGCTCAAATTCGCCAATAATGAAATAATCGGTGACAACACTGATGGCATAGGGTTGACGGATGACCTTCAATTCAATCTAGAAATCGATCTGAAAAATAAACGTGTACTACTGGTAGGTGCAGGGGGCGCGGCCAGCGGCGTGGTTTATTCTTTAGCGTCCCTAAGCGCAAGAGTAACAGTCGTTAACCGCAATATAGAGAAAGCGCAATTATTAGCCACCCCCAGATTACCCTTTCCCGCCAACAACGCCAAAAAACACGACTCTAATCGCATCGATGCACTGGGCTACGCTGACCTTGCCGACCAACAATTCGACATCATCATCAACGCCACGTCTGCTGGCTTGATGGATGAAATGCCGGATATACCCAAGACCATTTTCGCGCCCGGCGCATTGGCTTACGACATGATGTATGGACGCGACACACCATTCATGAAATTTGCCCGTGAACATGGTGCAGCGGTAGTCTCGGATGGCTTGGGCATGTTGGTCGAACAAGCGGCAGAGTCGTTTCGCATCTGGCGCAATGTGCGTCCAGATACCCGTCCCGTGCTCAAAAAATTACGTGCTGAATTACCTATTGCATGAGTCAATTCCAGTGAATCAATTCCGGTGAGTCAATTTTCTTTTCAGGCATTCGTTTACCGCCTGCTCAAGTTCTGGTTGTGGCGTATGTTGGGTGCGCTGGTAACACTACTCCTGCTATATCAGTTCTGGATTTTTATGCACATTGTCTGGTGGATAAATTTTAATCCGCCCACCAGTTCATTTATGCAAGACCGTCTGGAAGTAATGCAGGACAAAAACCCCAACGCTGAATTGCGTCACGAGTGGATGCCGTATGAAAAAATATCTCCTCATCTCAAACGCGCATTGATTGTTTCTGAAGATGCCAGGTTTGTAGAACACGAAGGGTTTGACTGGGAAGGCATCCAGAAAGCCTACGAGAAAAACATGCTTAAGGGGAAAATTGTGGCGGGCGGTTCGACCATCAGCCAGCAGTTGGCAAAAAATCTGTTCCTGTCTACCAAGCGCACGCCCTGGCGTAAGCTGGAAGAAGCCGCGATTACGCTGATGTTGGAAGGGCTCATGGACAAGCGTCGCATATTTGAAATTTATTTGAATGTAATCGAATGGGGCAATGGCGTATTTGGTGCACAGGCAGCGGCGCGTTATTATTATCACGTCAACGCCGCGCAACTGTCGCCAGCGCAAGCGGCCAAGCTCGCGGCCATGGTTCCCAATCCGCGTTTTTATGATCGCAATCGCGAAGCGCGCGGCCTGTTACGCAAAACTGAAATCATTCTTGAACGCCTGGAAAACGCTGAAATACCCTAAGGAACCTCTGATTAAGTCCTCCATGTACCCGCAAGGAGCACGCCGTGGTTGTACCAAAGGCAGGCAATCCACTACGCAGCAAGCTGCGTGTGGAATTGACACTAATGGGCTAAAGCCCAAACAACACACGCTGACCGCATTGCTGGAAAAATCGCGATGATCGCCAGGCGCGCGACGAAGGTCGTAGCCCGGACTACGATGCCGAGGAGCGCAACGTCACGAGCGCGCGATTTTGCTGCAACCCTCACGAGCACTGGTTTTTCGGGCGGCCTGCCGCGTTGTGCTCGTTGCTAAGGGGATCGGCCATTCGCTTCCTCGCACGCCTTGCATTCCATCCCGCAAAACCGAGTGTGCGGTCATGCGGGACTTAATCAGAGGTTCCCTAATGAAACTTCAGCAAAAAAGTACTTACAATTCCTAAATCTGTTTAAATACGATTCATGCTAAAGTTGCCTCATTCCAATTTCCTAATAATAGGGAGCACAAGCCTACAAGGATGTGGTGACGGTGCATAGTTGTTGCCGATTCATCGGCTGTCCTGGCTGGCGAAGCAATACATTTAAGTGTTGCTAAAATCAGGCAACACAGTGATCGTTCTTTAATTAGGGAATTAGAATTGACCGAGTCCGGGAACACTCTATGCCTTTAACCATTACAAAACGCGTTACCATCGGTGTAGCCACGATGGTTTTTTTCAGCGGCCTGCTGAGCCTGTTGCTGTATGTCGACTTGCAAAAAATAATCGGTACGCTAGAGCACATCCTGCACATTGAAGAGCCGATCAGCACTGCCGCCTATGAGTTGGAAATCAACGCCCTAGAAATCGGCATGCGGGTGGTGAAATACAGTTCCTCGCAGAAAACGAATGAACGCGCATTGCTGGCCCAAGACATGGCAGACTTCGAAAAATTCCACGCTCAATATACTGCGTTAGCCCGCGATCCCGAAGCCCGTGATTTAGGCATTAAAGTGCAAACGCTGTATACCGAATTCAAGAACATGGGCTTGGTCATTATGGATGGCCGGGATGCAGTATCCAAAAGCATGCAGACGTTTAAAAGCGACCTGCAAGCAATTGAGCGGTTAATTGACACCGGGTTAATAAAAAGCGTTTCTCCACGTGCCTCAAAAGGATTGGAGAAGTTGTTAAGCGAGCAAATTGCAGCACCCAAAACTACCGAGAAATTGCGTATTTTACAAGCCATGGATACCTATTTAACTGGCCTTGGTGATGCGCTGGGAGATCATCTTGAAACTAATAATCCAGTATATAGACAAAGAATTATGCGTAACGCCACGCAATTCAAATTGGCCCTGACACAATTTACACAGCTCCCAAACAATACTGCACAAGCAAGTATCACCAAGCAAATTAGTCAGAAATTTAACAATCTGCACTTGCAGGCTGAAAAAAGTGTTGCCCAGAAAGAAAGGTTGCTGGCTCAAGAAGAGTACTTCAATAATCTGCAACAAAAAATTAATGATGAGCTGGTTGAAGGTATACAAGCACTGACCACATCACAGTTGAATGCAGCTAGATTCTCAATCGATCAAGTCACAAAGGACATATCAGCAGCATTACTGATATTGGCTCCCTTGCTGTTAGCAGGGAGTGTCAGTGCCGGAGTGATGATTGTGCGCTGGATCAAGCGGCCCATTGAAGAACTAACCGAGGGAGCCCTTAGGATAGGCGGCGGCGATTGGGAATACCGTATCCCGCAGCATGGTCAGGATGAATTTGCTGATTTAGCCATGCAGTTTAATGCAATGGTTGAACGACTGCAGACCACGACAGTATCAAAATTAGCACTGGAAGCCAGCGAAAAAGAATTACAAAGTACCAACGTGCAGCTGGTAAAAGAAATTGAAAAGCACAAACTGGCGCGAGCAACCATTCAACAAATGGCCTACTACGACGCTTTAACGGACTTGCCGAATCGTCGCCTGTTCAATGATCGGCTGCAACAAGCCATCTTGACCGCTGGTCGTGAACATAAGTCCATCGCAATTATGCTAATGGATCTTGACCACTTTAAAGAAGTGAATGATACGCTGGGGCATCACTATGGCGACTTATTGTTACAACAAGTGGGTAAACGGGTACGTGTTTTGTTGCGTGAGTCGGACACGATTGCGCGGTTGGGTGGTGACGAGTTTGCGGTACTGTTGAACAATACAGATCGCCAAGGTGCAATACTGACAGCAGAAAATATCAATCATGCTTTGAATCAACCTTTTGAATTGGGCGAAATTAGCTACAACGCGAACATGAGCATCGGCATAGCCTTGTTCCCCGAGCATGGCAATGACACCAGCAGCTTGTTACGCCGCGCCGACATTGCTATGTACGTGGCCAAAGGTGCGAGCAGCGGACATGTCGTGTATGAAACCGCGCATGATAAACACAGCACCGAGCGCTTGCTGCTGGTGGGTGAGTTGCGCCGTGCGATCGAAAATAAACAAGAGTTAGTTCTACATTATCAGCCTATCATAGACTGCACCACCAAGCACATCACCAGCGTCGAAGCCTTGATACGCTGGCAACATCCAAAGCGCGGCTTATTACAGCCAGATGCATTCATTGATCGGGCAGAGGACGCTGGGTTAATGCTTCCGCTGACCTTATGGGTGCTGGGCGAAGCACTGAGTCAAGGAAATAGATGGACTGCCAAGGGATTACAAATACCGATTGCCGTCAATATATCCGCTCCGAGTATGCACCTCAAACCTCTGTGGTTAAAAGTTAGCGATTTACTGCGCGAGCATACCGTAACCCCTGGCCAACTGGCGTTTGAAATTACCGAAAGTGCGATCATGGAAGATCCAACTTATGCCAGCGCGCTGATGACTTATCTAAATGAATGTGGCATCTCGGTCTCTATTGATGACTTTGGCACCGGGTATTCCTCACTCGCCTATCTGAGTCGCCTGCCTGTGCACAATCTAAAAATCGATAAGTCTTTCGTGTTGGGTATGCTTCAAAATAAAAACGATGAAATGATCGTGCGTTCTACCATCGATTTAAGTCACAACATGCAAATTAAGGTAATCGCCGAGGGCGTAGAAGATCAACAAACACTGGACAGCTTAATTTCTCATGGCTGCGACTCTGTACAGGGTTACTTTATAGGTCGCCCCCTTCCGGCTGACGCATTTGACCAATGGCTGCTTACCTCACCTTGGTTTGAACAACCCCTATTGAATCAAACCCTACAAACAAATAACGCGCCATCAAAGCAATCTGTGTAGCAGCACATAAAACCGTTTTCTTATTTTTCTAGTGTGGGCGACAATGTTTTTGGTGGTTTGATTTTTACAAAAGATACATCCCATCAAAAGGTGTCGCTAGCGCAGCAGCTTTTCACCGAATGTATCACACACCACTTAAGATATGCAGTGCAAAACCAAAAGCGCAGAGTAAGCGTTTTTAGTCGACTACCGTTGAAATGGCAAACTGTATTAGCTCCGTCGGATTATCCGCATACGTCTGCCCCAGACTGATGTACCCGGTTCCATGCAGCACTAAAGTTTCTGAATTAATACTAGTCATGCGACCATCACCAAATCGAATGTGCGTACCATTGACGCTTTGATCTGTGATAATAAACTTGCCAAAGCGCAATTCCAATTGAGCGTGCTGGCGCGAAGCAAAATCACTATTGACTGCAATTGAACAGGATTTTTCGCGGCCCAACATAGCGATTTTTTTCTGATTTTCGATTGTAAAAGTCTGGTCACGATAGCGCAATATCAGCGCCCGATTGCCCTCCTGCGGCTTGCGATAAGCGGGGATGCCAATACGGGTGCGGGAAGTGTCATCCTCGTTCCAATTTACTTGATAAATATCGATATGCTCGATCCGACCTTTAAGGTTAGAGCGATAAATCTGCTGCATCTTGGCGCGTAAATTTTCAGGCAACTCATCAAACACTGCTAGCGTGGTGGCGATTTTACAAGCGCGTGTTTCAGCCGTTATATGCGCTGCCACATTAACTGTGTCGCCATACAAATCCCCTTCTTCATTAATAACATCTCCCATGTGAAAGCCGACGCGGATATGAATAGGATCGTAATTTTCCAGCTTGTCACCCTCAACTGCCACTTGCAAAGCGCACGCCGCATGAAAAGCTTCTTCCGCGCTGGGGAAGCTGCACATAATTTCATCACCAATCGTTTTTATTAATGTACCCTGATGCTGATATATGGTGTTCGACATGGAATCTATATATCGGGCAACCAACTGACGGGCAATGGCATCACCATATTTGTCATAAATCGCGGAACTGCCGCAGATATCGGCGAATAAAATTGCGAGTTTGGTGGCTGGCTGGGGCATATTAATTTTGAATCGTGCAGATGAAATTATTTTTTATATGTGCGGGTTATATGTTCAGGCTATTCGTACCGCAGCGCATAACTTACACCGTATAATTCGCAAAATCAATATATTGCTTCTATGAATTTGTGAATATGCTGCGCCTCAAAAAAATCGTTATCGCTTTAAGTGCGGGCGTGTTGATAGTTCCAGCGTTTTCCCCAGCGGAATTTTCCACGCTCGAATTTTTTCCACTGAGCGTTGCCGCGTTAAGTATTTTATTTTGGCTATGGCACGCTGTCGACAAACGTGACGCTGCGTGGCTGGGATTTTATTTCGGTCTTGGATTATTCGGTGCTGGCATCGGCTGGATATATATTGCACTGCATGATTATGGCGACATGTCATCCCTGCTGGCTTTTCTTGTCACAACGTTGTTTGCCGCTTTTTGGTCCTTGTTTCCTGCGTTGGCTGGCTATATACAAGCACAACTCTCCGCCCCGCTGTGGATACGTTTAACACTCATCATGCCCGCCGCATGGGTATGGCTGGAGTGGCTGCGCGGCATGATATTTACCGGCTTTCCGTGGCTGGCGATGGGTTATACGCAAGTCTCTGTAACCCACAGCCCGCTGGCGGGCTATGCGCCTGTGTTAGGCGTGTACGGTGTGTCGCTGATGATAGCTATCAGCGCGGGATTGTTGGTTTTATTGCTGCAAGCGCGCTGGACTCAGCAGGGGAAATTTGCCTTGGCTGGCTTGGTTTTGATAGGGGGCAGTGGCGCAATTTTGCAAATGATGGAATGGACGCAGGCCACAGGCAAGCCTGTGCAGGTGGCACTGCTACAGGGCAATATTCCGCAGCACCTGAAATTTCGCGAAGAAACTCTGGTCAATACGCTGGAAACGTATCGCAGGCTGGTGCTGCAAAGTAAAGCGCGTTTAATCGTTCTGCCTGAAACCGCCGTGCCGATGCTGCGCCATAATATGCCAGAAAATTATCTGGAAATTTTGCGTCGTCATGCACAAAAAAATGGCGGCGATATTCTGCTTGGCGGCTTTGAAAAATCGAATAGACAATATTTCAACAGCGTTTTTTCACTCGGCACAGCAGAGTCGCAAAGCTACCGCAAAAATCATCTGGTGCCGTTTGGGGAATTTATCCCGCTGCGACCGGCCTTAGGCTGGCTGATTAACGGCGTGTTAAAAATTCCAATGTCTGACCAAGCCAGAGGCGGCGAGCGGCAGCCAGTGCTGCATGTGGCGGGACAGCGCGTAGCAGTGAATATTTGTTATGAAGATGTATTTGGCGAAGAAATCATCCGCTATTTGCCAGAGGCCACGCTGCTGGTAAATGTCACCAACGATGCATGGTACGGCAAATCAAGCGCGGCTATGCAGCATAATCAAATTGCCCGAATGCGCGCATTGGAAAGCGGACGCATGATGTTGCGCGCAACCAACACCGGAGTCACCTCCATTATTCGGCGCGATGGCACGATTCAAGCCCTGCTCCCGCAACACGAAGAAGGTACGCTCACCGGACAAGTGCAAGGCTACACTGGCAGCACACCCTATGTGCGCTGGGGCAATGCAGCGGTATTATTGCTGATTGCCGCGATGCTGACTTTTGCGTGGTTGCGGCGTAATCACGCAAAATGAATTGGTACTGCTACATCCTGCGCTGCGTCGACGACACGCTCTACACTGGCATCACCAACGATCTGGAAAAACGCATGCTCGCGCACAACACTGGCATCGCAGCCAAATACACGCGCGGTCGTTGCCCTGTGCAATTAATCTATGCCGAACCTTGTGCAAATAAATCCATCGCACTCAAACGTGAATTGCAAATCAAAGAATTGTCGCGCCCCAACAAACTTCTGCTGGCCAATCTCTCGGCTGCTCCCTCCGCAAGAGCAAGGTGACGGGAGCAGGCGAATACCCGTAAAATGGCGGCCTTTGCCGCACCAAAGGTTTATTGCATGTCCAACTCTAACAAACTGAGCTTTCAACAAATCATCCTGACGCTCCAGCAATTCTGGGATAAGCAAGGCTGCGCCTTGCTGCAACCTTATGACATGGAGGTGGGTGCAGGCACTTCGCACACAGCTACTTTTTTGCGCGCGCTCGGCCCCGAGCCATGGAAAGCCGCTTATGTGCAGCCCTCGCGTCGCCCCAAAGACGGTCGCTATGGCAACAACCCTAACCGCTTGCAACACTATTATCAATTTCAAGTGGTGCTCAAACCTGCGCCTGCCGACATTCAGGATATCTATCTTAATTCGTTAAAGGTGTTGGGCTTGGACTTGAAACGCAACGACGTGCGCTTCGTCGAGGATGACTGGGAAAACCCCACGCTGGGCGCACGGGGGCTGGGCTGGGAAGTGTGGCTGAACGGCATGGAAGTCACCCAATTCACTTATTTTCAGCAAGTCGGCGGCATCAATTGCAAGCCGATTACCGGCGAAATTACTTACGGCCTGGAACGCCTCGCCATGTATTTGCAAAACGTGGAAAACGTGTTTGACCTGACGTGGACTGAAGGCGTGTCTTACCGCGACGTGTACCACCAAAATGAGGTCGAGCAATCCGCTTATAACTTCGAACACAGCGATGTGGAATTTTTGCTCGGCGCGTTCGGCAGCCACGAAAAACAAGCCAAATATTTAATGCAAAAAGAGCTGGCCTTACCCGCGTATGAACAAATTCTAAAAGCTGCACACACGTTTAATTTGCTGGACGCGCGTGGCGCAATTTCCGTCACCGAACGTGCTGGTTATATTGGTCGTATTCGCAACCTCGCGCGTAGCGTCGCCAAAAGCTACAAGGAGAGTCGCAGGCGGCTTGATCCGCCGTTCCCAATGGCACCCCGTGAATGGGCTGAGGAAGTAATCGAGGATATGGATAGAGAAATTGATTTGGATATGGAAGCCTCTCGATGACGACGAAAAATCTGCTGGTTGAATGGTTGGTCGAAGAACTTCCGCCCAAAGAGTTAAATAAACTTGGCGATAGTTTTGCATCTGGTCTTTTTGAGAGCCTTAAAGATGGCAATCTAACTGAGTCCGATAGCGAAATGACGGCTTTTGCCTCTCCTCGTCGTCTGGCTGTGCATGTGACACATATTCGAAGTAACTCTCTCAAGGTAAAGAAACGCATAAAACTAATGCCGGAAAAAGTTGGATTCAATTCTGATGGAAGTTTGAGCGATGCAATGCGTAAGAGGCTGACAAAGGAGGGTGTTCATGATCAAGCTGTTCAAAATGGCATAGTCAAACTTGAGTCGGTTGTTGAAAATGAAACTTCTTACATTTACCTCGAAAGTGAGACAGGTGGAGAATCACTCGAGATTATGTTGCCCGTAAGATTGTCGAAAGTTATTTTCAACTTGCCAACCAATAAGTTTATGAACTACCAAATTTCCGATGGATGGACCACCACACATTTTGTGCGTCCAATACATGGATTAGTGATATTGCACGGTAGCTCCATCTTGCCAATGGGTAACTTTTTTTCGCAACGCGGATTAGAAGCAGGACGCGAAACGCAAGGCCATCGTTTTGAAGCAAGCATTAGTCCGCTGATTATTCGCGATGCAGATAGTTACGAGGCGCAAATGGAAAACGAAGGCGCGGTAATCGCCAGTTTTACAAAACGCCGCGCTGAAATTGTTCGCCAACTTGAGGCTGCTGCAAAAAAAGAAGGTTTAACACTAATCACTGACGATGCGCTGCTGGACGAAGTGACCGCGCTGGTCGAACGCCCGAATGTATTGCTGGGGCAGTTTGAAAAAGAATTTTTGGACGTGCCGCCTGAGTGTTTGATTTTAACCATGAAGGCCAATCAAAAATATTTTCCGCTGGTCGATAGCGCGGGAAAACTCACTAACAAATTCCTCATCGTTTCCAACATTACTCCCGCCGACCCCAGTGCGGTGATTCAGGGTAACGAGCGCGTGGTGCGTCCACGTTTAGCCGACGCGAAATTTTTCTTTGATAAAGACCGCAAGCGTGATTTGTCTGTACATGGGAGAGGTTTAGACAAGGTTGTGTACCAC
>JAKFXW010000175.1 GCA_021731185.1 Gallionellaceae bacterium | reverse complement strand
AAAATATAAATGCCAAAATAAGCAGCGCGCTTTGCCAACCTTGCCGATTGATAAATTCATGGAACGGCTCAACTACGGCAGCGCGCAAGGTTTTGGGCGGATTGACTGACAGCGGCTCTTTGACCATCAGCGTCATCACCATGCCAGGCAGCATAAACAGCGCGGTGATAATAAACACCACATTCCACGGCAGATAATCGGAAAGTATTAGTGCCAGTGAACCGGGGATTAAACCGGACAAACGATAGGCATTAACGTGTACCGCGTTGCCCATGCCGAGTTCGTTGTCATGCAACAATTCGCGGCGAAACGCATCCAGCGCGATGTCCAGCGTGGCACTCAAAAAAGCCAGTAGCGTTGCAAGCAGCACAATCGTACCTAAATCGTGCTGCGGCGAGAATCCGCCCATCGCCGCGATCACTAACAGCAGCGCGGCTTGCGTAACCAGCATCCAACCGCGTCGCCGTCCCAATGCCGGAATCACATAGCGATCCAGTAACGGTGACCACAAAAATTTCCAGGTATAGGGAAACTGAATCAGGGCGAACAAACCTATCGTTTTCAGATCAATCTGCTCAGTGCGTAGCCAGGCGGGAACGAGATTGAGCAATAGATATAGCGGCAGACCGGAGGCAAATCCGGTGAACACGCAGATCAACATGCGGCGGGTGGTAAGCTGTTCCCAGATAGTCATAGTTTTTTTATGTGTTGAGTCGTAGGCATACTACAAGGCTGCCGCAATTTCCCTGAAGCTGTTCAATCCCGCCTCCAGATTGTCGATAATTTCCAACGCCAGCTCATCTGGTTCCGGCAAGTTGTCCAGATCGGCGAGGCTCTTGTCCTTGAGCCAGAATATATCCAAACTGGTCTTGTCGCGCGCGATGATCTGTTCGTAGCTGAATTTACGCCAGCGGCCTTCCGGATTCTTCACCTCGTTCCAACTCTCTTTGCGTTTATGGCGATTAAGAGAGTTGTAGTCGGTGATGAACTCCTGCAAATCATCAAAGCGTAGCGGTTTCTTTTTCAGTGTGTGGTGGATGTTGGTACGGTAATCGTAGAACCACACCTCTTTCGTCCACGACTCTTTGCTGGCCGCATGGTTATCGAAGAACAGCACATTCGCCTTCACGCCATTGGCGTAGAAGATGCCTGTTGGCAAGCGCAGTATGGTGTGCAGCTCGGTGGTTTCCAGCAGCTTCTTACGCACCGTCTCGCCCGCGCCGCCCTCGAACAGCACATTGTCCGGCACCACCACGGCTGCGCGGCCAGTGGTTTTCAGCATGGTGCGGATGTGCTGTACAAAGTTGAGCTGCTTGTTGGAAGTGGTCGCCCAGAAATCCTGGCGGTTGTAAGTCAGGTCGTCCTTTTCCTGCTCGCCTTCATCGTTGGTGAAGCTCATCGAGCTTTTCTTGCCGAACGGCGGATTCGCCAGCACATAGTCGAAAGTTTTTGCAGATGAGGCTACCAATGCATCGTTTGGCGACACCATGCTCTCGCCGTCGATCTCGCCGATGTTGTGCAGGAACATATTCATTAAGGCAAGGCGGCGCGTGCCCGCCACGATCTCGTTGCCGTTAAAAGTATCATGCTTGAGAAACGCTTTCTGCTTTTTGTCCATCTGATGTGCAGCCACCAGAAAATCATAGGCCGCGAGGAAGAAACCTCCCGTGCCGCAGGCCGGGTCGGCAATAGTCTTCCCGGGTTCAGGGCGCACACACTCCACCATCGCGCGGATCAAGGCGCGCGGCGTGAAGTATTGCCCCGCGCCGGACTTGGTATCTTCCGCGTTGCGTTCCAGCAAGCCCTCGTAGATATCGCCCTTCACATCCGCACCCATCGTCACCCAGCTCGTTTCGTTCACCATGTCGATCAGGCGATACAGCTTAGCCGGGTCCTGAATCTTGTTCTGCGCCTTGGTGAAAATCGTCCCCAGCATCCCCGGTTTGTTGCCCAGCTCGCGCAACAACGTCACATAATGCACCTCCAGCTCCGCGCCACGCTTGGCCTTCAGGCTCTGCCAGTTGAATTCGGCGGGAATCCCCACCTTGCGGTTGTAGGGCGGCTGGCTATATTCATCCGCCATTTTCAGGAAGATCAGATAAGTGAGCTGCTCCAGATAGTCGCCGTAACCCACCCCGTCGTCGCGCAACGTGGTGCAGAAACTCCAGACTTTTGAAACGATAGATGCGGTTGCGTTCATGCTTTAGCCCTGAATCAAATTTTATTTATGTGCGGCAGGCTGGAAGACCCAAACCAGAATTGGATGTCTCCGGCATCCATGCCGGAGACATCAGTTAATTATTTGTTTTATTGATGTTTTCACCATCATAATTTTAGTGCGATTTAAACGCACTAGCCACGAATCAAATTCATAATTAGATGAATCATTAACTGCTTTTGTGCGGGATCGCTTTGCGCCACCAGCAGCGCAATCGCCGCCAGCGCATTGTCGTTGATCTTCAGTTCGCCGTCGGTTTTCAGATGATGCTGGTTGCGCTGCAAAAACCAGATAAACAGAAACGCGCCGATGCGCTTGTTGCCGTCCGAGAACGGATGATTCTTGATGACGAAATACAACAGATGCGCGCCTTGCTCCTCGATGCTGGGATACAAAAACTCCCCACCAAACGACTGCAAAATATTGCCAAGGATGCCCGCAAAGCTGTCGTCTTTCTGGTTGCCGAATAGCGCCGAAGCCTCGCCGCGCCCTATCAAATCCGCCTTTAATGCCGCAATGCCAGTCAGCGCCTCATCCTCGCGGATTTCGTAACGGATCGTGGTGGCAAAATCGCCCAGCGGCAGCCGCTCGCTGTCGAACTGATTGAGCAACACAAACGTCCGCGTATAGCCCGCAATCACACTCACCAGCCCTCGCGCCTCCGGCAAGCTGGCTTGCTCGATCAGGTTCTGCTGGAATAGCGTCAGCGTGCGCTCAAGCTGCTTGATGTTCTCCTGCTGCGCCTCCAGTCGTTGCTTGTTCAGCGTGTAGCCCTGCACCAGATAATCTTTCAGGACGCGGTTTGCCCAGATACGGAAGCGTGTGCCTTGCACCGAGTTTACGCGGTAGCCGACGGAGATAATCACATCCAAATTGTAGAGCTGAGTCTTGTACTGCTTGCCATCAGCGGCAGTTGTCAAGGAATCCTTGACAACTGCCTGCTCCTGCAACTCCCCTTCTTTGAAAATATTGCGGATATGCAAGCTGATGTTTTGCTTAGTTTTCCCAAACAATGCCACCATCTGAGCCTGAGTCAGCCAAACCGATTCATCGCTTAACGTTACCTCTGTAGTAATTGAACCATCGGCTGATTGGTAAATGACGATAGGGGCGGCGATATTTCCTGGAATAGACATGCTCAAACCTCTTTTATTTATGGGGAATTTCAGTTGCTGCATTTTCCGCAACAACTGACTGAACCAATACTACGGCAGTTACCCGGAATTTCCGGATAACTGCAATTTGCAATGTGCATTTATTGCACATTACTGTATCACCGCCGTCTTGCGTGGCTTGGCGGCAGTTAATGCATTTTTTGCACCTACTGCCCGTGCCGCCTTAATACGCGCCAACAATGCCGAGGCGGGTTCGTCGTGCGGGTCTTGCGGCACCAATTGGCCGGAGAAAGCTTTTTTCAGGATGGACTGGCGCAGGGATTCGGCTTGTTGCAGCGAGGTGCTGAGGGTTTGGTCGAGTTGGTCTGCCAACGAAAGCTTGGACGACAGTTCGCTCAACAAAATGTTTTGTTCTTCTCTTGCGCAAAGTGGAACAAATAAACTTTCAACCTTTGAAAGGCTCAACGTATGTAAACCAGACGTTGAACTCGCAGCACGGACAATAAACTTTCGTCCTAACTCTGACATCAAAAAATACAGAATAAATTCTGAGCAAACCAAATTCAGTGGCCGCGCTTTAATCAGATGGTTTTGATGTACACATCCTTCAATTGCACCATTCCATATCGCAACTCGGCCAATCTGATCGACGCTACCATTACCTTCCACAACGAGAATGTCACCTTTAACCAAAGTAACTCTTTCAATCTCTGCCTCAGAAATGCCGGTGTCGTGCATGTTGCCCAACTCAAGCCTATTGGCATAAACATTACCGACCCGAAGAAACGGTCGTCTTATCGGCAAAGTGTTTCTTTTCTGATTCTTCGTTAATCCACCCGAAATATCCGATAGGTCAGCCAGATTGAACCACCCCCACCCCTCCGGCAGTTCGGGCAATTCGGCCAGTTCCTCAGCGGTGAGCGGCGGCAGGGGTTTCGGGGCTTTGGGTTTTGTGCCTTGCTTGCCGACGGCCTCCCAGTCGGCGTGTTGCTGCTGGTAGCGTTGCGCGCGTTCTTGCTGGATGCGCTTCTGCAAGGCATCGGCGGTTTCCAGTTTGTCTTGGTTTTCTGCGCGCCACTGCGCAGTGAGCTTGCCCTCGAAGGCGTGTTTCAGCAGAGCTTGGCGATACACCTTGAGCTGCGCGCGGGCGGTCTTCAGATTTTCGATGCCCTTGTCCAGCTCGGAAAACAGCTTCTCGATCTTGGCGACGATGCGGTGTTGTTCATTTAGAGGCGGAATAGGGAAGTCATAATTCCAGAGCAAAGCTGGATCAACGTGCGGTATGCCGACGCCCTTGGCTCGCGTGTTTATTTGCTGATATTTAGATTGCAAAAAATAGAAGGCATAGTCATTGACCATAGATGGAAAATAAATACGAACCAGTGTGCTACCGAGCGCGCCTTTCATACCTTTCCCAACCAAGCCTGAACGTGAGCCGTCCCATACCATCAAGAAATCTGTTTCATAGCACAGCCGACAACCCACGCCATCAGTCCATGTGCGAATCACATTTTCTTCAAAGGCCTGAATGTCAACATAGGGTATGGGGTGTGAAGCTGTTTCAGTTTTAGATTCGTTCTTCGGTTTTTTCCCTTTTTCGTTTTCCACGAAATTACCGAGCTTCACTGCTGCCCACGAATTCGGCAGTTCTAACATTTTGCTATCCATCTTCACGCTACCAATACCTCATTTAGTTCATCCAGCAGCGTATCCATCTTCGCACCAAACAGTTGATACATCTTGCCCAGCCCGCCTTGCCCGTCGAACGGCGACATTTCCAGATCGTCGCGCTCGATGTGAAAGGAGTTGGCGACATGGTCGCGGATCACGCTGCCTCCCAATCTTCCAAGCGCAACCCTGCCACGCGCCCAAATTCTGCGGTGTTGTGGGTAATCAGAGTGGCATCGTGGGCACGGGCAATGGCGGCAATCAGGGTATCGTTGGAGCCGATGGGTTTACCTTGGTTGAGTAAGTCGGCGTGAATCTGACCGTAGTGTTCGGCACAGTTGTCATCGAACGGCAGGCTTTGTAGTGGCGCGAAAAAAACTTTCAGCAATCGCAAGTTCGCTTCCGATCGCTGACTTCTTCGTGCTCCGTAAAGCAATTCAGCTTTGACCACGCTGCACAAGGTAATGTCGGCGGGAATATGTTTGCGAAAGCGTTGCAGAATGAGCGGGTGTTTTTCGTTGAGCAGGTGGATGCAGACATTGGTGTCGAGCAAATAAATCATTCGAGGGTTAACCGCTGGTCTGCCTCGCCTTGGGGTGGACGCTCTAATGGTGCGCCTTCCCATTTGCCGAAAATGTCGAAATACCCTTCCGGCCAGCCTGCACTGATACCCGCATCGCGTTTGACCAGCTCTGCCAGATAACGTGACAGGCTTAAGCCGGACTGCGACGCTTTACGCTGGGCTTGCTGGGCAAGCTCTTCGGGGACATAACAATGTAGTTGAGCCATGATATTCTCCTCGTATATGTGCTATATGTGGATTATAGCAAAATCAGGCAGCAAGCACCTCATTTAGTTCGTCCAGCAGCGTATCCATCTTCGCGCCGAACAACTGGTACATCTTGCCCAGCCCGCCTTGCCCGTCGAACGGCGACATTTCCAGATCGTCGCGCTCGATGTGGAACGAGTTGGCGACGTGGTCGCGGATCATGCGCAGCCAGTCCATTTGTTCTTCGTTGAACTTATTACCGCCGCCGGAGTGGTGTTTCATGATCCAGTTCCTGAAGTTGCGGCGCACGGTGTCGTCGAAAGTGGAGAGTTTGGCATCCATGCCGCACACGCGGCGGATCAGCGCGACCAGTGCAGTGAGTTCGCTGATGGGCTGCGCGCCTTTGTAATCATCCAACTGGCGGTAGGCTTGCCATACGCGCAACGGGGCGAGCTTGGGTTTGTCTGTTTTGAGTTTATCCAGCACTTGGCGAATCAGATCGAAGCTGAGTTCGCGCCTTCTATAAGGCTGGCTGAAGAAGATGGTCAGCGCTGCGATGTTGTCCTGATTGCTTCTCAGGTAATCGGCGAATTCATCGGTGAGGGCTTGCGCGTTGTTGGCGGCGTCTTTGTCCCATTCGGCGCGTAAGACGCTGTCGATGTTGTCATGGTCGATGGTTTGTTCCTTGTCGCGGCGGATGGCGTCGATGAGCTCAACCAGTTCGCCATTCAGCACGCTGGCGGCGGCACTGACCAATTGCTGTTGCGCCAATTCGCGCTTGGCGTCGCCGGGGTCGGTGCCGGGGGGTTGACCGGCTAGCCCCAGCGCCTTGGCTTCGATGTTGTCGGCATCGATGGCGGCGAACAGTTTGCCGACAAGCTGGGTGAGTTCCATGCCGCCGCTGGCTTCGCGGATGCGCCGCTGGTCGTCTACATCGATTTGCTTGTTGAGCCGCGCCAGCCGCCCGGCGAGTGAGCTCACCGTGTCTTCATCGCTTGCACCCATCATCACCGACATCGCCAAGTCTTTCAGCGGCACAGTGGGCTTGGTGATAAGCGGCTGGCTGGCGGTCTTGAGCGATTTGGTGACGCCGATGGCATCGACGATGACATAGTGGGTTTTGGCGCTGACGGCGGAAGGGGTGACTTTTTTCAGGTCGTCCATGTCCAGCGTGCGCGTGCCGCGGCCTTTCATCTGCTCGAAGTAGTTGCGGCTTTTAACATCGCGCATGAACAGCAGACATTCCAGCGGCTTCACATCAGTGCCGGTGGCGATCATGTCCACGGTGACGGCGATGCGCGGGTAGTAGGCATTGCGAAAATTCGCCAGTACCGATTTGGGGTCTTCGTCGATCTTGTAGGTGAGTTTTTTGCAGAAGGTGTTGCCCTCACCGAATTCCTCGCGCACGGCCTGGATGATGTCGTCGGCATGGCTGTCGGTCTTGGCGAAGATGAGCGTTTTCGGAACCTCGGTGCGTCTGGGGAAAATCTCCGGCAGCTTGTCGCGGAAGGTGCGGATGACGGTGCGGATTTGATCAGGGTTGACGATGTTGCGATCCAGTTGCGTGGCGGAATAGGCCTCGTCTTCGTCTTGCAATTCCCAGCGTTTCTTGCGGGTGAGTTTCTCGCGCCGTTCGACTTGCTGATGCGCATTGATTTGCGCGCCTTGCTTGGTGATTTCGGTTTCGATTACATAAATCTCATTGCCCACATTTACGCCATCGGCCACGGCTTTTTCGTGACTGTAATCGCTCACCACGTTCTTTTTGAAAAATCCATAGGTGCGGTTGTCCGGCGTGGCAGTGAGGCCGATCAGGCTGGCATCGAAATAATCGATCACCTGTTGCCACAGGTTGTAGATGGAGCGGTGGCATTCGTCAATAAAGATGAAATCAAAAAATTCCGGCGGCACTTTTTCGTTGTACACCACCGGCATCGGCGTTTTGGGCAACGCTAGTTCGGCGGGGTTGATCTCTTCGGCGGCTTCGTCTAATTCCTTGTCTTTCAGAATGGAATACAGTCGCTGGATGGTGCTGATGCAGACAACACTGTCCGTGGAGATGAACGAATATTTAAGGCGTTGGGTAGTGTAAAGCTCAGTGAATTTTTGGTTGCTGTCGCTTGGAATGAAAGAAAGTAGTTCCTGCTCTGCTTGTTCACCAAGATTTTTTGTGTCCACCAAAAACAGGATGCGCTTAGCGTTAGCGAACTTTAGCAAGCGATAAATAGAGGTGATCGCAGTGTAGGTTTTTCCCGCGCCGGTTGCCATTTGTATCAGCGCGCGCGGGCGGTCAGCCTTGAACGAGGCTTCCAGATTGGTGATGGCGATCTCCTGGCAATCGCGCAGACGCAGCTCCTTGGCAGGAAGGTGATTCGGGTTTAGCGGCGGGATGTGGTGCAGGCGTTCGCGCAGACTGGCGCCTTGCGCCAACCATTCCTTGAGCGTTTCGGGACGGTGAAAGCAGAATACCTCGCGCGAACGCGGCTTGGGGTCGCGCGCATCGGTGAAGCGGGTGATGATGCCGGTGCTTTCGTACAGGAAGGGCAAAGGCTCCTTGGTATTGACCCACTTCAGCTTTGCCGCTGCATAGCCTTCGGTCTGTTCCTCCACGGCAGTAATGTTATGACCCTGCTCTTCACGCTTGGCTTCAATCACACCCACCGCTTTTTTATCGACAAACAACACATAGTCCGCCGGCCCAACATCGGTTTGATATTCACGAACAGCTATTCCTAGCCCGGCATTCAAGTCAATCTTCTTGGCGGACTGAACGATCCAGCCCGCTTGCCTGAGCAGCATATCGATTTGGTCGCGGGTTTTCTGTTCGGGGTTTTGGTTTTCAGTCATTGTGCCCGAACTCACTTATTCAAAGGCCGCGCTGAAAACGATATACCGCTGTGCTGCCCAGCAGGTTCGGCAGAAAGCTGATTGCTTTATCGCCAGTCATTACGCGATGGTCGAGTATGTTGATTTGATGCTTACTGCACAGAGATTCAAAATCATGCAAGGTGCATAAATGGACGTTGGGCGTGTCATACCATTGGTAGGGCAACTCTTTAGACACGGGCATAATGCCACGTACGACCTGCATTCTATTTTTCCAGTAGCCAAAATTGGGGAAGCTGACCACGCCTTCTCTGCCAATGCGCAGCATCTCTTGCATGAGCCTTTCCGTATGGCGTGTGGCCTGTAGCGTTTGCGACAGGATGACGTAATCAAAGGCGTTATTTTCAAAGCCAGATAAGCCAGAATCCAAGTCGCCCTGTATAACATTTACACCATTCAATATGCAGGTCTCAAGATTTACATCATTGATTTCTACGCCATAGCCGTGAATATTGCGCGTATCTTTTAGGTAACGCAGCAGACTGCCATCACCACAGCCCAAATCCAGCACCAGCGCGCCTTGTGGAATCCATGCGGCAATGGCGGCAAAATCTGGGCGAGCAGCGGCCAATACGGAATGATCCTTCGATTGACATTGTCCCCTTATGGGATTGCCAAAATGATTTTGTATACTCATGCGGAAAACTCGCTCGCAATGTTGTTGAGGTAGGCACGCATCACCTTATGGTAATGCTCGTGCTGCATGAGAAATGAGTCATGGCCGTGCGTGGATGAGATTTCGGCATAGCTGACATTGCGCCGATTATGTAGCAGTGATTTTACAATCGTGCGCGACAGTTCTGGAGCAAAACGCCAATCTGTGCTGAACGACACCACTAAAAAATTTGCGCGCGCAGCAGCGAATGCCTGATTTAAATCGCCGCCAAAATTGCTGGCTGGATCAAAATAATCGAGTGCTTTGGTCATGAGCAAATAAGTGTTGGCATCGAAGTATGCAGCGAATTTATCGCCCTGATAGCGCAGGTAGGATTCAATTTCAAACTCGATGTCATAGTTATAACTATATTTTCCGGCACGCAAGCCGCGTCCAAATTTACCAGCCATAGCATCGTCTGATAAATAAGTGATATGCCCTAGCATCCTTGCCAATCTAAGGCCGCGAGTGGGTACGACACCATGCTGGTAAAAATTGCCCCCATGAAAATCGGGGTCGGTCAAAATGGCATTGCGCGCCACATCGTTGAATGCGATATTTTCTGTGGTTAAGCGCGGTGCGGTTGCAATTGCCAACACATGGCGCACGCGCTCAGGAAATGACAGCGACCATTGCATCGCCTGCATTCCACCGAGGCTGCCGCCCAGCACCGCAGCAAATTGTTTTATCCCTAAACGATCTGCAAGACGCGCTTGCGACTCAACCCAATCTTCCACCGTAACCAACGGGAAGCTTGCGCCAAAGGGCTGACCTGTTGCAGGGTTAATGCTGGAAGGGCCCGTAGAACCATTGCAGCCGCCAAGATTATTCAGTCCAAGCACAAAAAATTTATTGGTATCAATCGGCTTGCCCGGCCCCACCATGTTATCCCACCAGCCGATGTTTTTTTCTTTAGGATTCTTTTCATCCTCAGCATAATATCCCGCTACATGATGATGTCCAGACAGCGCATGACAAACAAGGATGGCGTTAGATTTATCTGCATTCAACGTACCGTAAGTTTCATACACCAATTCATAGCGCGGCAGCACCGCGCCACTCTGAAATTGCAGTGGGGTATCAAAGTTCATGCGCTGCTCGCTGACAATGCCGATGCTATTTGATGCACTCAATATGCTTTACTCCAAAAAATAAAAACCCGTTCAGCTGTCGCGGGACGGGTAGACTCGCTTTAGCGTGAATGTTTTAACAAAGTATTGAAAAGCTGTTACGAGACGATGATGCTGTGTTGTAAGGCGTATTAAAATACTCATTTACTAATCGTAAACTCCGCTTTTTTCCCGCTTTACGCCTTGCCTGATCGCCTCTCACTACGTTTTTCAATATTCTGTTCGTGCCCCGCAAGCTGATTTCAAATCGGCACTGGAATACAGTTTCCGCGTTTTATGAAAAGCTGTCAATGAACAGTTAGGGTATTGGAATGGAAAAAACAGAGAAGCTGTACAAGCAATTGGGTGCTGAAGAACGGGCGACGATCATGCTGATGACGCGGAATGGGAAACGAGCTCCTGCTTAATATGGAACTCGCTAAAACGGCTACTAAACATTAATTGTTGCGGTTGGTTTTTGAATCCGCCCAGTGTATCAATCTGAAAAACTAAGAACGTCGCCAGGTAGTGGTGCCCGTCGCGCTGTCTTCCAGCACGATACCCTCGGCCAATAATTCTTTACGGATTCGATCTGCCTCGGCGTAATTTTTTGCTTGCTTGGCAGCAGTGCGATCTTCTATATATTGCTCAACACTCTTACCAAGATCACCCGGAGTAAATTTTTCTTTGAGTTCGCTACCTACAATTTCATAGTGTCCAGTTTCAAGTTGATCAACATAATGCTTAGCAGCGATTCCCTGCAGAAATTCTTTTGGATCTTTCTGTAACAAACCTAGCACTCCACCTAGTGCCCTGAGTTGCGCCGCTGCTTCTGCAGATTGCGTGCGGTTTACTTCATTTGCAAGTTCAAACAATACCGCCATTGCTTCGGGAGTGTTGAAGTCGTCATCCATTGCCTCCTTGAAGCGTTGTGCGTGGGTGGTGCTCCAATCAATAATGCTTGTGTCCCCCTCTCTTGCTCCCTCTTCCGCTGGGGGTGAGGGAGCAAGATTCAATGCCGTATACAACCTTGTTAACGCGCTTTTCGCATCATTCAAATGGGCATCCGAATAATTAAGCTGACTGCGATAGTGGGCGCGTAGAATAAAAAATCGCACCACTTCCGATTTATACTTATCCAGCACTTCACGTATGGTAAAAAAATTACCGATCGACTTGGACATTTTTTCATCATCCACGCGTACAAAACCATTGTGCATCCACACGTTGACGAAGGTGCATTGATGCGCGCCTTCAGATTGCGCAATTTCATTTTCGTGATGTGGGAATTGCAAATCCGCGCCGCCGCCATGAATGTCAAAATGTTTGCCTAAAATTTCCGCGCCCATAGCCGAGCACTCTATATGCCAGCCGGGGCGACCTGCGCCCCAACGCGACTTCCATTTTACTTCTTCCGGTTCATCCGCCTTGGCGTGCTTCCACAACACGAAATCAAGTGGATCACGCTTGCTCTCACTTACCTCAACACGTTCACCAGCGCGCAGATCATCCAGTGATTTACCGGACAACTTGCCGTACCCCTTAAACTTGCGCACTGCGAAATTCACATCACCATTCTGTGCAATATAAGCTAATTCATTCTTTCTCAATTGCGCAATCAGCCTCTTCATCTGCGGTACATATTGCGTGGCACGCGGTTCGGCATTGGGTTTTAGCACGCCCAGCGCACGTTCGTCCTGATGCATGGCATCAATAAATCTCTGCGTGAGGGCGTGGATCGATTCATTATTTTCAGCGGCGCGCTTGATGATTTTGTCATCAATGTCGGTGATGTTGCGCACGTACATTACTTCCAATCCGCTCGCCAGCAGCCAGCGATAGACCATATCAAATACGACCATCACCCGTGCGTGGCCGAGGTGACAGTAGTCATACACGGTCATGCCGCATACGTACATGCGAACTTCGCCGGGCGTAATAGGGATAAATTCCTGTTTACTGCGTGTAAGTGTGTTGTAAATTTTCAGTGTCACATTGCCCCCTCATTGTCCCCTTGTGGGATGTGTGGCGACGCAACCTGCTCTTTTGTCCACGAATCTTTTAAGGTGACGGTGCGGTTGAACACCAATTTATTTTTTGCTTGATGATCGTAGCGATCAGCACAAAAATATCCGAGGCGTTCAAATTGATAATGCGATTCGGGGGCTGCCTCGCTCGCTGCTTCTTCAACCCAGCCCTGCATTACGGTGAGCGAATGCGGGTTTATAAATTCACCAAAATCATGGGCTTTATCGGCATCCGGCTCAGGCACGGTAAATAAACGATCATACAGACGTATTTCCGCAGGTAGCGCATGTCGTGCTGACAACCAGTGAATTACGCCTTTAACTTTTCTGTCCACGGGATTTTTTCCCAAGGTGTTGGCATCAATCGAGCAATGCAATTCAATGATTGTACCTTGTACATTTTTGATGACTGCATCACAGCGCATGACGTAGCTATATCGTAAACGCACTTCTCCACCCACCGTCAGCCGCTGCCAGCCTGCCGGGGGTGTCTCGGAGAAATCATCCGCCTCGATCATAATTTCATTATCGAAATGGACAAGGCGGTTACCAAGCTCAGGATGTTGCGGATGAAAATCTGCGTTGCGCGAGGTGGCTTGCGCCTGATCAAAATTGGTAATGCGTACCTTGAGTGGCTGCACCACCGCCATGATGCGCGGTGCACGCGCTTCTAAATCTTCGCGCACACAACCTTCCAGCACATCAAGATCGACGATATTCTCGCTTTTTGAAATGCCGATTCGACGTGCAAATTCTCTGATGCCTTGGGGTGTATAGCCGCGTCGTCGCATACCGATGATGGTCGGCATACGTGGATCATCCCAGCCGGAAACGCGCTGGTCAGTAACAAGTTGCAACAGCTTGCGCTTGCTGGTGAGGGTGTAACGTAATTCCAGGCGAGAAAATTCAATTTGCTGCGGGTGACACGGAACATTTAATTGTTCAAGCACCCAATCATATAAAGGGCGGTGATCTTCAAACTCCAGGGTGCATAGTGAGTGCGTGATATTTTCCAGCGCGTCAGAAATGCAGTGTGTGTAATCGTACATTGGGTAAATGCACCATCGATCTCCGGTGCGAATATGGTGCGCTCGACGAATGCGATAAATGACTGGATCACGTAGATTGATATTGCCGGAGGACATATCAATTTTTGCACGCAATACCCGTGCACCATCGGCAAATTCGCCTGCACGCATACGCTGAAATAAATCCATATTTTCAGCGATGGAGCGATCTCGATACGGGCTGTTTTTCCCGGGCTGAGTGAGTGTGCCACGATACTCGCGTATCTCATCAGCGGTTAAATCTTCGACGTAAGCCTCGCCTGATTGAATCAGATCGCACGCATAGTTATAAAGTTGTTCAAAATAATCGGAGGCCCAGCGCACCTCGCCCTGCCACTGAAAACCTAACCAACGTACATCATCCTGTATGGATTGTGCGTATTCTTCACTTTCTTTTTCTGGATTGGTATCGTCAAAACGCAGGTTGCAGGTACCGTTAAAATCCTGCGCCAAGCCAAAATTCAGGCAAATGGATTTGGCGTGTCCAATATGCAAATATCCGTTCGGCTCGGGCGGGAAGCGCGTGATAATACTTTGATGCTTGCCGCTGGCAAGAGCGGCTTCAATAATATTGCGGATAAAATGTGGGGCAGATGTGGTTGGTTTACTTCTCATTGAATAGCCAAAATATAATTTAATGCAATAAATAATCTGGAATTTTACCCGAAATTCATCACAGCAACGCAGATGGAAAATAGTTAAGCCGAATAATCGCCCAGATGATCGACCCAGATAATAGAATAGATATGCAGTGAAACTCGGGAGTATATTTGATAGAATTCAGATCGCTCTAGGAGCGCATTTTTGTAGTCCCACAAGGGGACAATGTCACTTACCTGAAGGATTGATAATGAAATTGCAGACACTTTTTTTAACATTGCTTATAGGATGCTGGTTTAGCTTGAATGCACTAGCATCACCTACTCAACCACCAGACATAAAAGGAAAACACACTATGGTCAAGCTGCACACTAATCACGGTATTATTACGCTTGAGCTATATCCAGAAAAAGCACCGATCACGGTCAAAAATTTTCTTGATTACGTCAACAGCGGGTTTTACACCAACACTATTTTTCATCGTGTGATTAGTAAATTTATGGTGCAAGGCGGCGGTTTTGAGCCAGGCATGAAACAGAAGGCGGTTAAGGCGCCGATCATCAATGAGGCAGCGAATGGCTTGAAAAATGATTATCTCACTATCGCGATGGCGCGCACGTCTGACCCTCATTCAGCTACAGCACAATTTTTTATTAACACGAATGAAAAAAATAATACCTTCCTCAACCACACCGCGCCAACTGGAAATGGTTTTGGCTATTGTGTTTTTGGAAAAGTCATTGCAGGTGAGGATGTAGTTGTACGCATCAACAATCAAGCTACGGGTAATCGCGCTGGACATGGCGATGTGCCAGTAGAGGATGTGGTGATTTCTAAAGCGGAAGTGGTGACAGAGTAATCTTGTCTTAAACTATGCCGCACAGCCTCTTTATTTCAGACCTGCACCTGTGCGTAGAGCAGCCACTCACAACGCAGGTATTTTTAAAATATGTGCGGCAGAAAGCACCCAAAGCCGAGGCACTTTATATTCTCGGAGATTTGTTTGAATACTGGGCGGGTGATGATGATCTCGACGACCCGTTGCATCAACAAATCGCACACGCCTTACAGGAACTTTCCGAATTAGGCACGGCGGTGTTCATCATGCATGGCAATCGCGATCTGCTGATGCGGCAAAAACTGGCCTCAGCCTGTGGAGCAAGCTTGCTGGCTGATCCAACATTACTGGATTTGTATGGCACGCCTACTTTGCTCACACATGGTGATTTGCTTTGCACAGATGATGTGGCCTACCAAACTTATCGCAAGCAGGCTCATAACACAGCTTGGCAGCAACAATTTTTATCCCAGCCATTAATGCAACGTAAAGCATTTATCACGCAGCTACGCGCGCGCAGTGAAAGCGAGAAAAAAACCAAGAGCAGTGAAATTATGGATGTGAATGCGGATGCAGTGGCCGAGATGTTGCGTAAGTATCACTACCCACGCCTGATACATGGCCACACACACCGCTTGAACCTGCATGCCCATATTGTGGATGGACATCAATGTGAACGCTGGGTTCTGGGAGACTGGCATGCCGCAGGGAATGCATTGCGATGTGATGCGCTGGGGTGTTACCGCGAGCATTTTTAATACCGGATCTATTCAACTAATGCTGCAGTTTTTTCTCAAGTTTTTTCTCAGCCGCACATAAAGTTTCGCACGGCTTACCATCCGCATCACCATCCAGAGCATGTGATTTACAGCGCGCAAAATATTCACGCGCCTCAGCACAAGAAGTCATGCGGGCGCAGCTTTTTTGGGCGCAGGCTGCATTGTTTACGATTTGTTTGGGTGTGGCTGCAGGCAGTTGTGATGGATGATCTTTGCGCCATAAATCAGGGGGGATAGGATTGTCGCCAGCCCACAGCCCGCGACGATTTTGCTGCGCTTCTTGTTGCATCTTCACGAATACTTTGTTGCTATGCAAGCGTGAACTTGCCCAAGCCCATCCACGCTGCACCTGGGCATGATTCACATTTAAATCTCCTACACTCAGTGTTGCAATGACGCGCCCAAAATTATCGACTGCCTGAGTCACTACTCGCACTGGTTTGTTCAGAACCATCTCCAGCAAAGATTGCCTGGATGCCATGCCATATTCCTGATCTTTTTCCGGCGCATCTATATTGACCAGTCGAATTTTGATTGGCACTTGCAGGCGATCATCACGCGATACCAGCACGGTGTCGCCATCTAGCACATTGACCACGTGACCAGAATATTCTTCACCGGATGCCAGCGCACTTACACAATAGAGCAGCAGAGCACAGAGTAATTTGTTCACGGTATGACACTCTTTACCAAGGCTAGGCACAGCAATGTGTAACCTGCGGCTAATAAGTCATCGAACATGACTCCGAGTCCGCCATGCCAGGTGCTATCAAAATAGCGGATGGGCGGCGGTTTCACAATGTCAAAAAAACGAAACAGGGAAAATGCCAGCAGCTGCCAAAAAAATCCGGCGGGAGTGAAAATCAGCACCAGTAAAAATGCCACAATTTCATCCCACACGATGCCGCCATAGTCGCTATCACCAAGTGCAGTGCCAGTTTTGCCGCAGATCCAAATACCAGCAGCAAAGGCGACAGTCAGAATTAAAATAAATTGACCATCGGTCACCAGTGGCGCGAGCAGCCAGTAAATGGGAAACGCGACCAGTGTGCCAGCCGTGCCTGGCGAGCGCGGAAAAAGCCCGCTGCCAAAGCCAAATGCGACAAAATATGCGGGATGGCTCAAAATAAATCGCCATGTGGGCTGGACGCGCAACTCTGAAGTGAGCAGATCAGCGGAAGTGGTCATAACCCGATTTCTCCAAATGTATGGGCTGCCCATTTTGCGCATGGACTATACAGCCGGAAGCTGCGGTAATGTGGCCGATGGGGGTCAGGGGGAGACTCATACGGAGCGACAATTTTTCGATCTTGGTGCGCTGTGTTTTTGGCGCAGTAAAACATAATTCATAATCATCTCCCCCGGCTAAAATAAATTGTTGAATTAATTTTTTATCGTGCATCGATTGCATGGCTGATGAAATCGGGATAGCCGAAAAAAAAATTTCTGCGCCCACACGCGAAGCTTTCAAGATATGTCCCAAGTCAGCCAACAAGCCATCCGAAATATCGATGGTGCTGTGTGCTATATCACGCAACGCGAGTCCTAGCAATACTCTTGGCGTGGGCTGATGCAGCGATGGCACGCAGGTCGAAAATTCCGTAGCCGTCAATTGCACTCGTTCCTGTAAATGCGCCAAAGCCAAGGCTGCATCGCCCAGCTTACCCGATACCCAAATATCGTCCCCGACTTTTGCATTGGATCGCCGCAATGCCTTGCCGTGCGGAATTTCTCCCATGATGGTCACGCAAATATTGAGCTGTCCCCGCGTGGTATCTCCACCTATCAAACCAACGCGATGCTCATTAGCCAATGCAAAAAACCCAGCACTAAATTTTTCCAGCCACACTTCACTTACTTCGGGCAGTGACAATGCGAGAATGGCCCAGCGCGGCTGTGCGCCCATCGCTGCCATATCCGAAAGACTCACCGCTAACGCTTTATGTCCCAACAAAAACGGATCAGCATCAGCAAAAAAATGCGTCCCGCTAACCAGCATATCGGTGGATATGGCCAGCTCCATGTGCTCATTTACACGCACCAAAGCTGCATCATCGCCCACGCCTAACACTGCATCTGGCGTGCTGCGAGTGAAGTAGCGTTGTATTAAATCAAATTCGGTCAGCATACGGAGCGCAAGTTGGTTAAAGTGAGCCAGATGCTACGCATTATAATTGATTCATATTATGCATCGCGGCGCAGGCAAATTTCTCCAGATAATCGGCGCGAGTTGGGTTGCGTCGTACCATGCGTTCCAGTTGTGCGCGCACCGCCGCTATCAGGCGCGAGATTAGCGTCTAATATCGATTTGCTTAGCCAGTTCTTTACCATCGCGAACCACGATCACAGGTGTCGATTTCCCTGCGTTAAGGTCCACTGGGTTTCCCCCAACTTCACGGACACACTGCTAAGCTCGAATAGCGTTTTTCAAACTCTACCGGGCTAATTCCATTTAACGTCGAATGACGGCGTTGGGGATTGTAGAACCGCTCAATATAATCGAATACATCAGCTCGCGCCTCATCTCGTGTTTTATACCGGTGGCGATGTACGCGTTCCATCTTTATGGTCGAGAAGAAACTCTCCATTGCAGCGTTATCCCAGCATTCCCCCTTGCG
>JAKFXW010000083.1 GCA_021731185.1 Gallionellaceae bacterium | reverse complement strand
CGCAAGGGGGAATGCTGGGATAACGCTGCAATGGAGAGTTTCTTCTCGACCATAAAGATGGAACGCGTACATCGCCACCGGTATAAAACACGAGATGAGGCGCGAGCTGATGTATTCGATTATATTGAGCGGTTCTACAATCCCAAACGCCGTCATTCGACGTTAAATGGAATTAGCCCGGTAGAGTTTGAAAAACGCTATTCGAGCTTAGCAGTGTGTCCGTGAAGTTGGGGGAAACCCATACAGCGATAGCTGTAGTAACGACGATCTCTTCCCCGGCCATTAATTTATCTCCCGAAATGTGAATGCTGTGGAACATCGGACTGTTGCGCTATTAAAGGCATAACGTGCGGATAAGCACCTGCCCGCAGGGCAGTGTGATTCATTGCGGGTTCTACCACGCGCTGCGTGGGCAATGAATTCACGCTTATCCGCACGTTCTATCCCCGCGCGAAGCGCGGGGATAGAACGTGAAATATACACCTTAAACGGTGTGTATTCTATTAAAAATAGGTGGATAATCTGGTGCATTATTTAATCTATCTTCTTGTTTATTTGTTGATAATTAATCAAAGAGTCGTAATAATACACACTGGGCAATCTTAACGTGGCATGAATTGGATTATACGCTTTAGTGAGTTAAGTGACATTTTATGGAGGCTTGCATAGGGATAATGGGGTTGATTACAAGATGGTAGTCTAACCCCATGAAAAAAATTCTGCTCTCTGTGTATTTTTCCCATGCAAAAGCAAAGATCCGGCGATGTGTTGTTCATATCGAACGACTAGACAGAATCAAGCTTACACGACATAAAAAGCGCGTCGCCCGCAGCAAGCGCACCGGACGCTTCCTCAAAAAGTAACGCCGCCGTGGATTTTCTTTCCAAACTGTTTGGCGTAAAATCCAAACCGTCACAACGCTTTGGAGAGCACACCATGACCACCTCAACCGCACGACCTGCCAGCATCCGCCTTTCTGCACGGCTGAATGCTGCGCTCAATGAACACGCCAAACAGCTCAAGATCAGCAAAGATACCTTGGCCAGACGCGCGATTGCCAACATGTTGGCAGATGCTAAAGACCTGCAAACAATCGCAGCACGGCGCGGCGAAAAGGGTATTCCGTGGGAACGGGTAAAGGCCGATCTTGGGTTATAAAATAACCATCAAACCCAGCGCGGCCAAAGAACTTGGCGCGCTGGATAAAACGATCAAACGACGAATTGCCGATTTTATTGATCGCCTCAAAACGCTGGACAATCCAAGAATTTCGGGAATCGCCCTGCAGGGCGCAGGGCGCTTGTGGCGTTATCGCGTAGGGGATTATCGGATAATTGCGGAGATCGAAGACAAGACTATCACCATCGAGATTATCAAAATTGATCACCGTAGCGGAGTGTACAAATGACCCGCGAAAGCATTGCGCTATGGATGATAGGTGCGCTATGTATGTAATAGTCCAGCCGTGCTGCTGAAATATGTGGCATGACCTTTGCGCACCACAAATATAAATCCGGCACGGTCACCGGCACTTCGCCAAACAGGTCAGTTGGGGAGGGAGTCATGTTTTGATCACCGGTATTCTTGAATGAACGCATAGAATATAACGCAAGCACATGATAAGACAAGCAAACCATCCATAGAACCATGGAATGGAATTGAATTTAACATAATATACATTATGCGAATAATAAACCACACTGCCAATAGCCATAAATAAATTAAATACAGTCACTTAGTTTATCTTAAACAAGGCGTTGAAGTTCTCCGAGGTAACTTGACCAACTTGTTCCAGCGATATTCCACGAAGTTTAGCAATCTCTTCCGCCACATGCCGAACGTAAGCAGGTTGATTTAATTTGCCACGAAACGGTATCGGTGCAAGATATGGAGAATCCGTTTCGATCAGCATCCGCTCTAGTGGAATATGCTGCGCCACTTCTTTAATTATGGTTGCATTCTTAAAAGTCACAATACCGGAAAATGAAATGTAGAAATTCATTTCAATTGCTGCCAGCGCCACCTCTAGTGTTTCTGTAAAGCAGTGCATAACGCCGCCAACTTCGGCTGCACCTTCTTCAGACATTATCTTGAGCGTGTCAGCAGCAGACTCTCGTGTATGTACTATCAATGGCTTATGACACTTTTTGGCGGCACGAATATGGGTGCGAAACCGTTCACGCTGCCATTCCAGGTCGCCTTTTAAGCGAAAATAATCCAATCCTGTTTCGCCAATTGCAACAATTTTAGAATGCTGAGCCAGATTAACTAAACCTTCGATTGTTGGCTCCGTGTCTGACTCATGATCAGGATGTACTCCAATTGAGCCATAAATATGAGGATATTTATCAACCAGTTGTAGTATTTCGTTAAAGTTCTCAAGATTGACAGAAACACACAGCGCATGGGTAACTTGATTTTGGCGCATATTTTCCAGCACTTCGTCCATGCGCTGAGCAAGTTCGGGGAAGTTGATGTGACAGTGCGAATCAATGAACATCAGGTTGTGCTCTGCATGGCTTGCTGATACGCCAATAAAATAGATTCATATAGCAACTTTGGATTGAGCGGATGCAAGGCCTCGCGTTTGGCGATGGTTAATTTGGATTGATATTGTAATATTCTATGAACATCCACCTTGGCTGTTAATTTATTAATCAAATCAGTCTGTTCATGGAAATATCGCGCCTTGCCAGTGAGTTTGCATCCTATTAAGTCATAGCACCATTGTTGTAGCCAATGGATCATTTTAACGGGCTCAGTGTTTTTTAAGTAATCAGACAAGGCATACACATCAACTTTTTCAGGCTGTGATATTTCTCGTATAAAATGATGATATTGCTCATGAACTTGAGAATTTTCAGCAAGCTGCATAGCTAATAACGGAGAAAATCCTGTTTGAACAAGAAAATCCATAGGTGTTGCCAACTTCTGCTGTTGCAGCCAACCAACCGCCATTTCTAAAGACGGAAGCGGCATCGGAAAAGCCAGGCAACGACTACGAATGGTGGGCAATAAGCGCTGCGGCCTATGACTGATTAACATAATCAACGTCTGCTTGGGGGGTTCTTCTAGAATTTTGAGGAGCGCGTTAGCCGCATTGTTATTCATTGCTTCAGCCGGATGAATAATAACGACCCTATAACCATTTTGATGAGAGGAAAGACTTGCAAAGTCAGTTAGGCTACGAATTTGTTCAATGGTGATCTGCCGTGCGGGCTTTTTATCGTCCTCTTTCTCTTTTTCGTCCTCGGCCACAGTCATGGCTGCCGGTTGTATGAGTTTAAAGTCGGGATGAGATTGCTGGGTAAACCAATGGCAGGCAGAACAAGTTTGACAAGCTGCAGTGCTATTCAGGGGCTGCCCACACAGCAGTGATTGAGCCATATTTAAAGCAAAATTTAACTTACCTATTCCCTCCGCCCCTTTAAGTAGTAATGCTTGTGGCATATGATCACGCAAGACTACCCATCGTTGCCATAATTCATCTTGCCAAGGGTAGAGTTTCGTCATTTTATAACATTAACAGTGTGTTAAAACAATTTCCTCAAGATTCTCTTTAACTCTATCAGGGGATTGGGTTGCGTCAATTAAAACAAAACGCTGTGGAAATTGTTGACTACGTTTTAAATAGGCTTGTCTTACGCGCTCAAAAAAATTACTTTTTTCCTGCTCAAACCGATCCAGCGTTACGTTATTTGATAAGCGTTGTCGGGCAATTTCGACTGGCAGATCAAACAATAAGGTTAAATCAGGTTGCAAGTTTCCATGTACCCAATGTTCAAGCTGTTCCAATTTATCCATATTCACCCCCCTGCCCCCACCTTGGTACGCAAAGCTGGCATCGCTAAATCGATCTGAGACAACTCGAATACCTTGCTGCAAGGCAGGCTTAATTACTTTTTCTACATGTTCCAAGCGAGCAGCGAACATAAGCATGGCCTCAGTTTCAGCGTGCATAGGGTAATTCAGCAGCATTTCCCGTAAATTCTCGCCTAACGGCGTGCCGCCTGGTTCTCTAGTCAGCAGCACTTCACCTTTCTGGCGTAGCGTATCTACAAACCAAGCGATATGCGTGCTTTTGCCTGCTCCGTCTATGCCCTCAAATGTGATGAATCTGGTATTACTCACTTTGGCATTACTAACTTTGGCAACATTATTCATTTTAGCGACGTTTTTGGTAGCGATTTACAGCATTATTATGATCGCGTAATGTGCTGGAAAATTCGGAACTTCCGTCTCCGCGTGACACAAAATACAAAGCTTTAGTCTTGGCCGGATGCATTACCGCTTGCAGTGAAGCCAACCCGGGCAAGGCTATAGGAGTGGGTGGTAAACCATGTCGAGTGTAGGTATTGTAAGAGGTATCCTTCAGTAAATCTCGCAGGCGTAAATTTCCATCGAATGATTTGCCCATGCCGTAAATAACAGTGGGATCTGTCTGCAATTTCATCCCAATTTTCAATCGGTTAATGAAGACTCCGGCAATCATGTCGCGATCACGCGCCTGCCCTGTTTCTTTTTCCACGATGGATGCTAAAATTAATGCCTGATAGGGCGTGCTTAAAGGTAAGTTAGGTGAGCGCGTTGCCCAATTTGCGTCCAAATGTTTTTGCATGGTTTGTTGTGCTTGTTGTAACAAAACCAAGTCACTAGTGCCGCTAGTAAAATAATAGGTGTCTGGGAAGAAAAGACCTTCTGCATGTTTGCCTGACAATCCAAGCTGTTGCAAAATACTTGCGTCAGACAGCCCAAGCGTGTCATGACGAATGTCAGGATTTACATTAAATGAATCTCGTAATTGATTGAATGTCCATCCTTCTATGATGCTTATTTGTGATTCAATGACCTGACCTTTACTAACCAAATTAAGCAATTCTAATATAGAGGGCGAAGCCTTCAATTGATAACTACCTGCCTTGATTTGCGTGGACATACCCAATATGCGTCCAACCCCAGCAAATATCCGTTCGTCAGTGCTGTCACCTAGAATGCCGACTTTCTGCAAATATTGAGCAGCCCCCCCCAAACTGATACCTTTTGCCAAGGTAAATGTTGCGGGCAGGGTGGCTATGTTTAATGGGCGCGTTGCAACATAAGCTATTGCACTACTCAAAAATATAGTAAATAACAATAAAATTAATATGATTCTATTAAGCGTCCGCACTGTTTAACCATTTCTGTATTTGCTTGCTGATTGGAAACTGGCTCCAGGTTTCATTTTGCCCGTTTTGATCTACGAACTCGCGTACTGGCCACAAACCAACAACACTGTTTATCAAAAATATCTCATCTGCGGCTATTAACTCCGTCAAGCTAAAAAGCTCAATTTTGCACGGCACGTTATTTTTTGCCGCCCAATCGATTACCCTATCGCGTTGTACACCCGCCACACCGCAATGGGTTAAGTCAGGTGTGTGTATTTGTCCAGCACGCACGGCAAAGATATTGCCACGCGTACCTTCTATTACATTCCCAGCTAAATCGAGCATGACTCCTTCAGCAATCTGGGCATCATCCCACTCCGCCGCCGCCATGATATTCTCTAGCCTGTTCAAATGTTTAAGTCCGGCCAGACGTGGCTGATGCGCTAATCGAGTTTGACAAACTCTGATCTTAACGCCTTCCACTCCAAATTTGTCTGGGAACTGAGGTGGTGGAGAAATACTGATGATTCGAGTCGGCAAGCTAGCCGATAAGGGGCGATAACCGCGTTCAGATTGCAGCCCCCGGGTAATAATAATTTTGGCAACGCCATCGGGATGCTGCTGCAGGAGGGACTGTAGTTCTTGCGCTAATAATGTTGACTCTGGGCAGATTATGCCTAAGGCTGCGCAATCATGTTGCAGCTTTTGATAATGTAGTTGCCAACAAAGCACCCGCCCAGCTGACACCCGCATGGTGCGAAACACACCATCTCCGTACAATAAACCTCGGTCATGAATGCTGACCTGGTTGGACAGGCTCCCATTAACTTTTGTATTGATTTGCATGGTGAGCCATGCCTCTTGTCAGATTTTACGAAAAACCAATGTTCCGTTCGTGCCACCAAAGCCAAAGGAATTAGACATGGCTACCTCAATTTTCATATTGCGCGCAGTATTGGCAACATAATCCAAGTCACAACCTTCACTGGGTTCATGTAAATTAATGGTAGGTGGGGCAACTTGATGGTGGATACCCAATATTGAAAATATCGCTTCAACTCCACCGGCCGCGCCTAACAAATGTCCGGTCATAGATTTGGTGGAGCTGACTTTAACCTTTTTGGCGTGCTCGCCCAAGCAAAGTTTCATGGCCATAGTTTCAGCCAAGTCACCCAGCGGGGTGGATGTGCCATGCGCGTTAATGTAATCCACTTGATCGGCGTTCAAGCCAGCATTGCGAAGTGCATTGCGCATACACCTGGCCGCGCCTTCACCATTTTCACTGGGTGCTGTCATATGATAGGCATCGGCACTCATACCATATCCCGCCACCTCCGCATAAATTTTTGCTCCACGCGCTTTAGCGTGTTCGTATTCTTCTAACACGATTACACCAGCACCTTCGCCCATAACAAATCCATCGCGACCCTTGTCCCACGGACGGCTAGCGGTAGCGGGATCATCATTGCGTGTAGAAAGTGCGCGTGCAGAGGAAAAACCGCCCATTGCTAAAACAGATATACAGGACTCAGACCCCCCCGCAACCATTACATCCGCATCGCCATACTCGATAATGCGGGCAGATTCACCAATGCAGTGAGCGGCGGTGGTACATGCTGTCACCATTGCCAGGTTTGGCCCTTTGAATCCATACATAATCGACAAATTCCCTGCAATCATATTAATGATCGTGCCTGGAATAAAAAACGGCGAAATTTTACGTGCGCCGCCTGCCAGATAATCGTTGTGCGTATCCTCAATCATCGGCAAACCACCGATGCCAGAGCCTATATTTACGCCTATACGCTCGGCATTTTGCTCAGTTACAACTAATCCGGCATCCTTCACCGCTTCCATTCCTGCCACCAAGCCATAATGGATGAAAATATCCATACGACGTGCTTCTTTAGCCGACAAATATTGGGTGACATCGAAATTTTTAACCTCGCCTGCTATCTGCGAAGCAATAGGGCTGGCATCAAACCGAGTAACGCGAGCAATGCCCGATTTGCCATCAACAATGCTTTGCCAAGCTTGTGCCAGGCCGATACCGATAGGCGAAACAATACCCATACCAGTAACGACAACTCTGCGTTTAGTTGTATTAGAACTCACAAATATGAAAGGGGAATAAAGTTACTTCGGATTGGCATTGACGTAATCAATAGCCTGTTGCACGGTGGTAATTTTTTCTGCGGCTTCGTCAGGAATTTCACATTCAAACTCCTCTTCCAATGCCATCACTAATTCAACGGTATCCAAAGAATCGGCACCTAAATCATTTACAAATGAAGATTCATTTTTTACTTCTGATTCATTTACGCCCAGTTGTTCAGCGACAATTTTCTTGACACGTTGTTCGATATTCGACATGAAACTCTCCCTACTCAGATTAAAGTTCAAAAAGCTGCGCCATTCTACCAAACTTGCTACAAATTCCCAACAGGTGAATGTAGACTTAACTAACACATCAAACAATGAAACATTGCAACAAAGCTTTATTGCTAGTTAACAGAAATAAGCTGGAATTTAACCGCTATTCCATATGCAAGCCACCATTAACGTGCAAAGTTGCCCCAGTTATGTAAGCAGCACTTACCCCCGCTAAAAATACCACTGCTGCGGCAATATCTGACACCTGTCCCAGTCTTTGCAGCGGCACATCTTGCAATAATTTCTCACGCTGTTCGGCGGATAGAGCCTCAGTCATATCAGTTTCGATAAATCCCGGCGCAATACAGTTAACCGTGATATTACGGCTGCCAATTTCGCGAGCAAGCGATTTACTAAAACCTATCAGCCCGGCTTTAGATGCCGCATAGTTCGCCTGCCCCGGATTGCCCGTGCTGCCAATCACCGAAGAAATATTGATAATACGCCCCTGACGCGCTTTCATCATGGGTCGCAACACAGCACGACTCAATCGAAAAACAGATTTTAAATTAGTTGCCAGCACATCGTCCCACTCTTCTTCGCTCATGCGCACCAGTAAATTGTCACGCGTGATGCCAGCATTATTTACCAAGATAGAAACCTCACCGTATTTGCTCTTTATGACACTGAGCGTCTGCTCAATTTGAGTTGCGTCCAGTACATTCAAAGCTAGACCGCAACCTTTAATATCCGATGCGTTCATGTATTCGCTGATTGCATCCGCACCTTTTTGCGTCGTGGCTGTGCCAACAACAATCGCGCCCTGCTTACCTAACTCAGTCGCGATGCCCCGCCCTATGCCGCGACTGGCTCCAGTCACGAGAGCAATTTGTCCTTGCAAGCTCATTATCTTCTCCCGATTTCAGGTTTATTTATCAGGTTAATGCTGCCAAAACTGTTTGCAACGATGCACCATCATTAAGTGCCAACACTTGTTGATTGGTATCAATACGTTTGTTTAATCCAGCCAGTACTCTGCCCGGCGCGCATTCAACATTATGGGTAAGACCGAGTTGACCAAAATGTTGTATGGTTTCCACCCAGCGTACCGGCGAATATAGCTGACGAACCAGCGCATCTTTAATCGCTGCGGGATCGACATAACTTTTTACATCGGCATTATGTATCACAGGGATGACAGGGGATTGAATGGATACATTTTGCAAATAAAGTCGCAATTTTTCTGCAGCACCACGCAACAAACTGCAATGCGACGGCACGCTCATCGGCAGCATCACTGCGCGTTTTGCACCTTTCGATTTTGCCAATGCCATACCGCGCTCAACTGCCGCACGATTTCCGGCTATGACAACTTGTCCGGGCGAATTAAAGTTAACGGCTTCCAACACTTCGTGCTGCGCGGCTTCCTTGCATACAGCGCGCACTTGATCATCTTCCAAACCAAGGATGGCGGCGATACCGCCCACACCTTCCGGTACGGCCTGTTGCATACATTCGGCACGGTATCGAACTAAAGGCAAGGCATCTGCAAAGCGCAAAGCTCCACTGGCAACCAGCGCACTGTATTCGCCTAAACTATGTCCAGCCAACATCAATGGCTTAGGAGCTTGCAAACTAAGCCAGGCGCGATAGACCGCAACCCCGGCAGTCAACATAAGCGGCTGGGTATTGATGGTAGCGTTCAAATCAGCATCCGTGCCTTCTGCGGCGAGTTGCCACAGGTTTTGTTTTAAGATGTCGGACGCTTCAATGAAAGTATCATGCACCACTGGAAAATTGCTAAAGCCACCCATCATGCCGCGTGACTGTGATCCCTGACCCGGAAAAACGAAAGCAAATTTATGCATAGCGATTCAAAAATAAATATCGAAAATTGAGTGCGTCGCAACTTACCATTTTATTAATATCGCACCCCAGGTAAATCCCCCGCCCACCGCTTCACATAACACATGCTGCCCGGCCTTGATGCGTCCATCGCGCACCGCTGTGTCCAGTGCCAAAGGAATAGAGGCTGCTGAGGTGTTGCCATGTTTAGCAACGGTAATAACCACTTTATCTAAACTTAAATTTAATTTTTTTGCAGTAGCTTCCATGATGCGAAGATTAGCTTGATGCGGAACCAGCCAATCTATATCCGCATGTGTCATTTTATTTTCCATCAGCACTTCTTCCACCACTTCGCTTAATACTTTTACCGCAAATTTAAATACGCCTTGCCCATCCATCGAGATGAATGGGTTACCCTGAATCGAGCCATTACGTATACTGCCTTTGGCAGCAAGCATTCCGCGCTGGCTACCATCTGCATGTAATTTGGCCGATAAAATCCCCGGCGTGTCACTACGTTGTAGCACGACCGCGCCCGCACCATCGCCAAATAACACACACGTGGTGCGATCTGTCCAATCAAGAATTCTGGATAACACCTCAGTACCTACAACCAATGCATTGCGTGCTTGTCCGCTACGAATAAACAAATCCGCCGTATTAAGTGCATAAATAAAGCCGCTGCACACTGCCTGCACATCAAATGCTACTGCACTTTTGTTGCCTAATTTATCTTGCAGAATGCAGGCTGTGCTGGGGAAAATTTGATCGGGTGTGGTGGTCGCCACAATGATGAGATCAATGTCCTGTGCGCTGATTCCGGCCGCCTCTAGTGCGCGGCGGCTAGCATGGAGTGCTAAATCACTGGCCGCTTCACTTGCATCTGCAATGTGTCGCTGCATGATTCCGCTGCGGCTAAGTATCCAGTCGTGCGAGGTATCTACTATTTTTTCGAGATCAAAGTTAGTTAAAACTTTAGCTGGAAGATACCCACCTGTGCCTGTAATTTTTGAGTACATCAGGTGTTCTCTCCAGAAATATTTTGTAATTCAGGAATGTTTTGTAGTGCGTGCCACGCTTCAATATGCGCGCTGATTTGATGCAACATTCCGCCGCGCGCTTCTTCAGCTGCACGTTCAATCGCACATAGAAAAGCCAGCGCATCAGCCGAACCATGACTTTTCAAAACAATACCTCGCAGCCCCAGCAAGCTTGCTCCATTGTAGCGACGATGATCGACACGGCGTTTAAATTTTTTAAGTACGGGCATTGCTACTAGCCCAGCAATTTTAGTAAAAATATTGCGGCTAAATTCCTCACGCAAAAATCCACCCAGCATTTGCGCTAAACCCTCAGTTGTTTTGAGCGCAACATTTCCAACAAAACCATCACATACTACAATGTCGGTGATGCCTTTAAAAATATCATTCCCTTCGACATTACCGTAAAAATTCAGGTCGCTCAGGCGCAATAATTCAGCGGCCTGCTTGACTACTTCGGTACCTTTAATATCCTCACTACCAATGTTCAACAAGCCCACTGTCGGCTTATCTTTATGTTCGATTGCGCTGACCAAGGCTGTGCCCATCAAGGCAAACTGCAACAAGTGTTCGGCATTACAGTCAACATTGGCACCTAGATCCAACATGCAAACCTGGCCTTTATAAGTGGGTAAAAATGATGCGATGGCTGGGCGATCTATCCCGGGCAACATTTTCAACACATATCGTGCTGTAGCCATTAACGCACCAGTATTGCCCGCGCTCACGCAGGCCATTGCTTCGCCACTTTTGACCATGTTGATAGCAACGCGCATGGAGGAATCTTTTTTATTCCGCAACGCAAGCTGCGGCGATTCGTCCATACCCACGATTTCACTTGCCGTATGAATGCGTAAGCGTGACCCGACCGATGTATTGGCAGCGCGCAGTTCGGCCTCTATAGCCTCAGGCAGTCCAACCAATAAAATGGTGTCATTCGGATGCTTTTGCAAATACTTCAACGCAGCAGGAACCGTAACTTGCACTCCATGATCCCCGCCCATTGCATCAATGGCTATTGTGACATCCAATCGGAAACCCTCACAACGCGATAGTTAAAAATGAGAAGGACAGAACAATCATGCCCAACCAGCGGCTAGCCAGTTGAGCATAATAATCTGCTAACGGATAAATCAATTTGGCGAGGTTACTCGCCTTTGGCTTTAACAACTTTTTTGCCGCGATAGTAACCAGTCGGGCTGATATGGTGGCGCAAGTGCGCTTCACCAGTAGATGGCTCTATTGCCAAAGTTGGGGCTTTGAGGAAATCGTGTGCACGGTGCATACCACGCTTGGATGGGGATTTTTTGTTTTGCTGAACGGCCATAATAACTCCTTACTAAACTTCAATTAATTATTTCAATTTCAAACTGGCGAGCATTGCAAATGGTTTTCTTTCGCCGAAATTTGTTTCCTTATCAACTACTGATGCATCGCAAGCGTCTATGTCATGCTTGGGTGCAAAGGGTAAGCTGAGCAAAAATTCTTCTTCCAACAAATCCAACACGTCCAAGTGTGCATTGATTGGGATATAGTCTATTTCGGTAGGCTCATCCACAATAGCCAAATTATTTAATTCGCTGGCTGCCACCAGTAATAGTTTTTTTGTCAGATTGACCGGGTGCAAAACATCTTGTAAGCACCGCTGACAACACAAATGACACGTTCCATTTAGAGTCAGCACCAATGTTGGTCTGTCAGCTTTATCCAGATACCCGCGCACAATAAAATCAAGTTTGCTCGTACTATTGTATTCCGAATCTGCCAGCACACCTTTTAAACGGGGCATCTTCGTCCACGATATTGCGCCACATAATTCTTTATTGCTGCGGGCAAAATCCAAGCTATCGATAGACTGCAATGAATCCAAGTGACTGTTGCCGCGAAACCATGAGGCGCGCATAATAGCCAGTTCATCTATTTCTGTCAAAATTAAAGACTTTGGAAATAACATTGAACACTCCGTCCCTGCTTTCTCAGCCCCTTATTCTGGCCTCCTCCTCTGCTTATCGTAACGATCTATTGAAGCGCTTAGGTATCCCTTTTCAAACCTTTACGCCAGATATTGATGAGACCGCACTTGCTGGTGAAGGTGCGCCACAGACAGCTTGGCGGCTATCTCAAGCCAAAGCGCGCGCAGCTGTTTCCACTCATCCTAATGCGCTGATTATTGGTTCCGATCAAGTTGCCATGTTAGGCGCACAGCAGCTTGGCAAGCCGCTTACACATGAGAATGCCCTGCGCCAGTTACAAGCCATGAGCGGGCAAACGGTCAGCTTCCATACCTCGCTCACTTTGTTGAATGCGCGTTCAAACATCATGTTAACTGAGGTTGCAGAAAACCAAGTGCAGTTCCGCAAGCTGAGCAATCAAGACATTGAATCATATTTGCACAGAGAACAGCCCTATCATTGTGCAGGCAGTGCGAAGTTTGAGAGTTTGGGTATCGTGCTCATTGAACGTGTGCAGGGAGATGACCCTAATGCCCTCATCGGACTTCCGCTCATTGCTTTGGTTGGTATGCTGAATAAAATGGGTGTGCAACTTTTATAAGGGTAGTTTCAATAACTTAATGTGTAACTCCCCCGCTTGAAACGTATGTTCCAAAAATGAAGGCTAAGTAAATTAGTTGCGATGCAATCACATTTCTGATATTAAAGCGCGGTTCAAATTTTTACTCACACTGTAATCGTTTTTGTTTCTGGAGATATTTCATGTCAGCACAACCCCAAAAATCAGCCACTCCTTATAAAGCTAAAAAGGGAGAGGCGTATATGAATACCAAGCAGCTTGATTACTTCCGTAATATATTGAATAACATCAAGCTTGAATTAGGTGCAGATATAGATCGCACAGTGCATACAATGCAAGATGAAGCTACGGTATTTGCTGACCCCAATGATCGCGCCACCCAAGAATCAGACATGGCATTGGAGTTACGCAATCGTGATCGCGAAAGAAAGCTCATCAAAAAAATTGATGAAATGCTCACAAAAATTGATAGCGGCGAGTACGGTTACTGCGATAAATGCGGCATCGAAATTGGACTGGATAGATTGTCCGCCAGACCAACTGCAACACTATGTATAGATTGCAAAACATTAGACGAAATTCGCGAAAAGCAAATCGCCAAATAAGTTCAAAAATTAACCCTCAAATTTCACCTTTATATTTGCCTTATTTTCTTTACATTTGCCTTATTTAAGGGGATGATAATGCCGTCAGTTGCTCAATATAATAAATAGCTAGTTGACTTAAAAGAGTAATGAGCATCTCAAGAGGTTCCTTAAAAAAATAAGCGGAGGTGGGTATCATGGAAACGAAAACATCTAAAGTGAAAATGGCGCATGAGAAAGATGATGTCAATTTGGAAGATGAAGTAAGTAGCAAAAAGCGGAGCGTGCTGTGGTTTTTTGGCGCGTTTGTGGCTGTTGTAGCCTTCTTCATTTTGGCATTTTATATGATGAATCTTATCCAATTTCCGTTTACTATGGGGGTTGATGGTGCGACAGGATCAACAAGTCAGTAAGCTGAGTGGTCAAGCCATATTACCAATGTGGCAGCGACTTGACGCAACAACCATGTCGCTGCCAGTATTGGTCGAGGTCGTGCGAACCGTTTAAATTATAGCTCTTGGGCGATTGCAAACATCCTAGGGGTAGGGGGCGTTCTGGCATCAAGCAAGTGCAACCCTTGGGAGTAAAATAACATCGAAAAAGAAAGCTGGTATGAAATGTTTATAAATGTCTGCCGTAGCATGTGGGCCTTGGCCTCGCTGTTTCTGTTCTTTATTGTGGGCGTGGTCGTATTATTCAATATCATGATGTTCATTCAATTTCCATCTTCATGGTTACCCTGAGTAGTTATCATTCGAATCGCCATCTTCTGCATTGGTAACCCTGCTCGTTAAAATTACTTTGCTGTAACATTGCATATCATGCAGTGCTTGAACCTTCAGCTTTTTAACGTTTAAGTCCCCATTCTTAAATTAACAGCTGCACTTACCCAGGATTACATTTGGTTATGAAGTGCACCCTGATTTACAATCAAGGATTACTCCATCTCACTTGGGAACTCTTGCCATGTCGCATAACTTATTCAATTCCTGTACTGCATTTACACTAACTCATGGCAAAACAGGCACGCTGTACTCACTGCAAGCACTTGAGACGGCTGGGCTGGGGAAAATTTCACGTTTGCCCGTTTCAATTCGTATCGTGCTGGAATCCGTACTACGCAACTACGATGGCAAAAGAATCAATGAAGATCACGTTCGTCAATTAGCCGGATGGCAACCCAATGCTAAGCGCACTGAAGAAATTCCATTCCTGGTGGCGCGCATAGTTTTGCAAGATTTTACTGGTGTGCCGCTCTTGGCAGACCTCGCCGCGATGCGCGATGCAGCAGCTAAAATGGGGCGTGATCCCGGCATGATTGAACCTTTAGTTCCAGTGCATTTGGTGGTGGACCATTCCGTTCAAGTTGATTATTACAATCGTCCAGACGCGCTGAAACTCAACATGGGTGTTGAATTTGAGCGCAACAATGAGCGCTATAAATTTATCAAATGGGGGATGCAGGCGTTCAATACGTTCAAAGCTGTGCCGCCGGGTGTGGGCATCGTGCATCAGGTGAATCTAGAATATCTGGCGCGTGGCGTATTGAGCAAGGACAGCGCAGAGGGGCGTGTTTATTACCCAGATACACTCGTTGGCACAGACAGTCACACCACTATGATTAACGGACTGGGCGTGGTGGGCTGGGGTGTTGGCGGCATAGAAGCGGAAGCAGGCATGTTGGGACAGCCAGTTTATTTTTTAACGCCGGATGTAGTGGGCGTTCATCTCACAGGCAAATTGCGTGAGGGAGTTACGGCAACAGATTTGGTGTTGGCTGTGACCGAAATGCTACGCAATCAAAAAGTAGTGGGTAAATTTGTTGAATTTTTCGGGGCAGGTGCTGCCGCACTCACCTTACCGGATCGCGCCACTATTGCCAATATGGCTCCCGAATATGGTGCAACCATGGGCTTCTTCCCAGTGGACGATGTCACGATAGATTATCTACGCAACACCGGACGCAGCGATGATGAAATCAATGCCTGCCAGTCTTACTACAAGGCACAAGGTCTGTATGGTATGCCTATGGCGGGTGCCATTGATTACAGCCAAGTCGTCGAATTAAATTTAAGCAACGTACAACCCTCGCTGGCTGGTCCCAAACGACCACAGGATCGAGTGCCGCTGCCAAAAATGAAAGAGGTTTTTAATACGTTATTCAGCAAACCAGTCAATGAAAATGGTTTCAACCAACCACCTGCGAATTTAACACAACGCTTTCCAATTACACTGCCTAAAAATAATGATAGTACTCATGCTCCTAAGCTTGGTGGAGGCTTGCAAAATGGCAACAGCGCGCCTTCGGGTAAACTAAAATTGGGTGGTCGCAGCAGCAGCGCGGCAAGTGAAATTGAAATGATGGATTCTCACCCGACCTCAGTTGCGCTTGGCACAAACACACTAGCCCAGTCATCTGAAATTAAAATTGGTCACGGAGACGTGTTAATTGCGGCGATCACATCCTGTACCAACACCTCTAATCCCAGCGTCATGCTGGCGGCAGGCTTGCTGGCGAAAAAGGCTGTTGAAGCAGGTTTACGCGTGCATCCCCATGTCAAAACATCGTTGGCCCCAGGTTCACGAGTGGTCACTGATTATCTAAATCAATCAGGCTTGATGCCTTATCTGGAGGAGCTGGGCTTTCGGCTGGTGGGATATGGTTGCACCACTTGCATTGGAAACTCTGGCCCACTGGACGCAGCAATCGAAGAGGTCATCGTCAAAAATGAACTCATCGCTGCAGCGGTATTGTCGGGTAACCGCAACTTTGAAGCACGCATCCATGCCAATATCAAAGCCAATTTTCTAGCCAGCCCACCGTTGGTGGTTGCGTTTGCGCTGGCAGGTAAAGTTAATATTAATTTAGAGAGCGAGCCATTGGGTATCGGAAAAAACGATCGCCCGATTTATCTAAAAGACATCTGGCCCAGCAATGAGGAAATTGCTGCGCTTATGAAATTTGCGGCCAACCCACAGGTTTATCAGAGCCTATATAGCAATCTGACGAAAGATTTACCGCTATGGAATGGCATCACCGCGCCAGTCGGTAATCAATATCAGTGGGACGACTCGACCTACATTGCCAGGCCGCCCTTGTTTGATGGCTTCAACATGTCGACGCAAAAAATTAAGGAAATAAAAAACGCCAAGCCATTAGGAATTTTTGGCGACTCAGTCACCACCGACCATATCAGTCCGGCAGGCAGCTTTAAGGCCAGCAGCCCAGCGGGGCAATATTTACAGAGCAAAGGCGTGGAAGCGAAAGATTTTAACAGCTACGGAGCGCGACGCGGCAACCATGAAGTAATGATACGTGGTACGTTTGCTAATGTGCGTATCAAAAATCTCATGCTGCCACTGGACGCAGCAGGCAAACGAACAGAAGGCGGCTACACACTTTATAACGGCAAACAATTGTCGATTTACGAAGCCGCGATGAAGCATATAACCGATGGCACAGATACCGTGATTTTCGCAGGCGAAGAATATGGTACCGGTTCTTCGCGTGACTGGGCTGCCAAAGGCACCCAGCTATTGGGCGTGAAAGCTGTGGTGGCGCGCAGCTACGAAAGAATTCATCGCAGCAATTTAGTGATGATGGGCGTAATGCCATTACAATTTAAAGGCAGTGACAGCGTCAGCTCTCTGCAACTTAAAGGCGACGAGACCTTCGACATCAGCGGCATCAACAATGATCTCAAACCGCAGCAAGACGTAACGCTCACCATTAAACGCGCCGATGGCAGCACTCAAAAAGTAACATTGCTGGCACGCATCGACACACCAATCGAGGTGGATTATTACCGCCACGGCGGGATTTTGCCGTATGTTCTACGCCAATTGATTGCTCAATAACACGAGAAAAATAATGACCAAAAATACCAGCCCGCACAGAACAGAACGCGACTCCTTCGGGGATATCGAAGTGCCAGCAGACCGCTTATGGGGCGCGCAAACACAACGCTCGTTGGAATTTTTCGATATTTCAAATGAAAAAATGCCGACTCAACTCATCTATGCGCTAGCTGTCATCAAGCGTGCCTGTGCATTGGTCAATCATGATTTAGGCTTGCTAAGCGCTGAAAAGGCCACCGCCATTGCCACTGCCGCTGATGAAATTTTAGCGGGTCAGCATGGGCAGGAGTTTCCCCTATCGATTTGGCAAACAGGTTCCGGCACACAAACCAATATGAATTTGAATGAAGTGCTGGCAAACCGCGCTTCAGAATTACTGGGCGGCAAACGTGGCGTGGAAAGATTGGTGCACCCGAATGACGAAGTGAATCTGGGTCAATCGTCCAATGACATTTTCCCGACCGCCATGCATGTCGCAGCCAGCCTTGCCATCACCGAAGATTTGCTGCCTGCATTGGATGCCTTGCGCGAATCGCTTACGGAAAAATCGAGCAACTTTAATGACATCATAAAAATTGGCCGCACGCATTTGCAAGATGCCACGCCCATTACTCTAGGGCAGGAGTTTTCCGGCTACGTCGCGCAATTGGATCACGCCGAAGCTATGATTACCGCCACGCTCCCGCCAATTTATGACCTAGCCGTGGGCGGCACCGCTGTTGGCACCGGCTTGAACACTCATCACGAATTTGGTGCACGTGTTGCACATTTTTTAGCATTAACAACAGAGTTACCTTTCAAAAGTGCGGATAATAAATTTGCCGCACTGGCCTCGCACGATGCATTGCTATCCAGCCACGGCATCCTCAAATCACTGGCGGCATCATTGATGAAAATTGCCAACGACATCCGCTGGCTGGCCTCCGGTCCGCGCTCCGGCTTAGGAGAAATCAGCATTCCAGAAAACGAACCCGGTAGCTCCATCATGCCCGGCAAGGTGAACCCAACTCAGTGCGAAGCCCTCACCATGCTCTGTTGCCAGGTAATGGGCAACGACGTGGCAATCAACATTGGCGGCGCATTCGGTAATTTTGAATTAAATGTTTTTAAGCCGCTCATCATTTATAATTACCTTCAAAGCGTGCGGATGTTGGCGGATGGCATGGAAAGTTT
>JAKFXW010000038.1 GCA_021731185.1 Gallionellaceae bacterium | reverse complement strand
GTCACCCAAAGACGGTGACATAAGCCGCTGGTTAACGCTGGGTAAGTCATTGGTTATAGCCATCCCACTAAGCAACCAAAAGACGGTTGCAAAGTGGTTGGTTATAGCCGTACTCAAATGTACTGTCGTCGTCGCCTCATCCTTGTCGCCTTGTGCTCCTGTTTATCAGAAACCGGACGAACGTGCTTTAATCGCGCGTAACACGCAACAATTCTTCCAGTGATGTGGTACCAGAAAGCAAGTAGCGAATACCGTCTTCGCGCAAGCTGCGCATCCCACGCTGGGTTGCATGTTGCCTTAACACTTGTTCTGAGGCGCGCTCGTGAATCAAATGTCGCATTCCCTCATCCATAATGAACAATTCGTAAATGCCAGAGCGCCCACGGTAACCAGTATTCGCGCATACGGCACAACCCACCGGACGATATAAAGTTGCAGGCTTAGCCATGCCCTCCAGCAAAGTCAACTCCGAGGCCAGCGGCACATAGGCTTCGCGGCATGACACACACAAGCAGCGCACCAGGCGTTGCGCCAGCACACCCAACAGACTGGATGATAATAAAAATGGTTCCACACCCATGTCAGTTAATCGCGTCACAGAGCTGGCGGTGTCATTGGTGTGCAAAGTTGCCAACACCAGATGCCCGGTGAGGCTGGCCTGCACCGCGATTTGTGCGGTCTCCACATCGCGTATTTCACCGATCATAATGACATCAGGATCCTGCCGCAGAATCGCCCGTAAAGCACGCGCAAAAGTCATGTCTATACGCGGATTCACTTGCGTCTGACCGATGCCATCGAGATCATATTCAATTGGATCTTCCACCGTCATTACATTGGTCACCGTCGCATCAATGCGCGCCAGCGCGGCATATAGCGTAGTAGTCTTGCCCGAACCTGTGGGCCCGGTTACCAGAATAATACCGTGTGGTTGGCGCATCAGCGTATCCATGCTTGCCAGTGTCGCGTCATCCATGCCAAGCCGAGCCAGCTCCAGCCGCCCGGCATCTTTGTCGAGCAAGCGCAATACCACCCGCTCGCCATGACCAGTCGGCAAGGTGGAAACTCGCACATCCACTGGCCGCCCCGCCAAGCGCAAAGTAATACGCCCATCTTGCGGCAGACGCTTTTCCGCAATGTCCATCTCCGCCATAATTTTAATGCGTGACACCATCGCGGCATGCAACGCACGATGCGGTTCGATCACATCCTTCAACGTCCCATCCACACGAAAGCGAACTACTGAACGAGTTTCAAATGGCTCAATATGTATATCCGAAGCCAACTCGCGCACCGCCTGGGTCAATAATGCGTTAATCATGCGAATCACGGGGGCATCATTTTCTGCATCAAGCAAATCTTCGGTTTGCGGCAAATCATTTATCAGTTGCGACAAATCCATGTCCTGCTCAACATCCATCACCATCGCAGCAGCCGAGCCATCGGCCTGTGAATATGCGCCTGCTAAAGCTTTGTCAAATTCGCTGACAGGCAACATTTGTACCTGTATTGGCATGCCCAAAATGCGCCGCACCTCAGCCAGCGTTTCTGACACAGCATCTTCACGTAATTGAATTTCAGCAAATTCTGTCGTGCAATGCGTCAATAACACGCCTTTGGTTTTGGCGAAAGAATAGGGGATTCTTCTCGATATTCTGGCATCGAAAACCCTAGTGTCGGAAATTTTAAAGTCAGGCGCAGTTAAATTAACTACGGGGGCATTAATTGAAGACAGTTCATCCACGGTAAAAAATCCTACGGAGAAACACTGGCTGGCGACTGCACGCCATTGGGCGAATTGGCTGGTGGGCTTACTGGTGCAACCTGTTCATCTGGCTGGGTTGGAACTGCACTAATGTCAGGTGGAGGCTGTATTACCATACCACCAGGTGCAACCTGTTCGTCTGGCTGAGTTGAAACTGCGCTTGGCTGGCTTTCTGCTGGAGTAGACGAAAGTTTCTCCGCAGAAGTATTCTGCCCCACTGACGGCACTTCTTCTGCAGGGGAATTTTTAGTGGGCTGTTGCAACACCAAAGGCGGCATAGTTGGTGCGGGCATACTGGGCAAAATTAGATGTCCGGACACTTGACCCCGCTCTTGCTCACCCAGCAGAAAATCGTATCGTTCTTGTGTTAAACCCTGAGAAGCAGACGCGGTACGCAACACATAAGGCCGGATAAAGACCATCAAATTGGTTTTGGTGTGCTGCCGTTTTTCATAGCGAAATAATGCCCCTAAAAATGGAATGTCCCCCAGGAATGGCACTTTTTCTGTGCTATCTTGCACGGAATCCTGAATCAAGCCACCCAGCGCAATAATCTGCCCATCATTTACCAGCACAGTAGACTCCAGCGAGCGTTTGTTGGTAATCACCCCTGCCACATTAGTTAAACTATCTACGTTAGAAACCTCTTGGAAGATCTGTAACTTGACCGTACCACCTTCTGAAATTTGCGGCTTGATGCGTAGCGTCAGCCCCACATCTCTACGCTCAATTGTCTGAAATGGACTGGCATTTACACCCGGACTCAGTTGCGAGCCAGTAATAAATGGTACGTTTTGACCAATCAGAATTTTTGCCTCCTCGTTATCCAGCGTCAGCAGATTCGGCGTAGAAAGAATGTTGGCATTTGCGTCAGTTTCCAGCGCGCGCGCCAGCATTCCCAAATTCAACACCGTTCCCACCCCGGGCAGAGTGGTAGTCCCATTTACAATGCCAATATTTAACCCCCTGCCAACTGACGAAGCGATATTTCCACTGGCACTAATAATATTGCCCCCTGCCGCTCCTGCCGCGCCAAAATTAGTACCGCCGATAACCTGTGATCCTGTGCCATTTAAGCCTGTTAAATCTTGCCACTGAATACCGAATTCAGCCGCCTTGTCTGCTGTGACTTCGACTATTAATGCCTCGACAAATACCTGCGCACGACGCACATCCAACAACTCAACCACCGCACGTAAATTATTATAAACCGCGCTCGGTGCAGTGATGATAAGCGCGTTGGATGCCGAATCAGCTTGTATCATGCCGCCGCCGCCTCCTGCTCCAACTCCTGCTACTGCTCCTGCTGCTCCAGCTCCTGCTGCCCCGCCTCCTGCTGCTGCCCCGCCTACTGCAGGTATCGTGTTAATTGAAGCATCTCCCGACACGACCGCGCGCAAAGTTTGCGCCAGCTTTACCGCATCCGCATTCTTCAGATATACCACATTCATGTTACCTGGCCTGCCAGTGTCGATGTCCAGCTTTTCTGCCAGATCGCGCACACGCGTCACACGTGATGGATTATCGGTGCGCAACAGCAGGCTATTAGTGCGTGCATCCGCCCCTAATACAAAACGCTTACTCGAATCAGCCGCGGCAGCTGCAGCAGCCCCGCCATCCGCCATCAACCGAGTAATGGTCTGTGCCACCTCGGTCGCCGAAGCGCGTTTCAATGGAATAATAACGGGGCCTTCAGTACTGTCTTGATCTATAGATTTTATGATTTGCTCGATGCGTTTAAGGTTGCTTGCATAATCCGTTACCACCAGTACGTTGGAGTTAGGATAAGCCGCTACAACATTATTCGGCGCAATAAGCGGGCGCAAAATTGGCACCATCTGAGCAGCGGATTCGTATTTTAAGACATACACGCGCGTCACCAATTTATCGCCTTTAGTAGTGGCATCAACATTAGCGATATGTAATTTGGCCTCTGCTTCAGGCATGACTTTTGTGATGCCGCCGGACTCGACTGCTGCAAACCCTTGCAAGCGCAAAGCAGAAAGAAGGATGTCATAGGCAAGATGCGCTGGAATAGGCGTCGATGACACAATATTAATCGTGCCTTTTACTCTCGGGTCGATCAGAAAATTACGTGAGGAAATTTGCGATACTGCTCTAATCACTTCATCAATATCAGCATTCACAAAGTTGAGCGAGACCTTGCCGCCCTGCACCTGATTGTTTGACACAGACGCACCCGAGGATACCTTACCAGCCGGTGCAGGCACGCCTATCTGCGGTAGCCATAACACGCAGCAAAGAAACATTCGCATCAGCCACACACTTAACACACGATTCATATATCACAACACCTTAATTGATTTGTATGCTGTACTTATTCCAATTCCTGATAAAAACGATCACAGTGTACCCGCAAGGAGTACGCCGTGGTTGTAAGGGGGCTAAAGCCCCAACAACACACGCTGTTGGCTTCGTTTTCGGCTCCTAGCCGTACTCAAATGTACTGTCTTCACCCGCAAGCACTAAAAGTACGCAATCCGCTACGGGCTAAAGCCCATGCGGAATTGTCAGGGGTAGACCGTGGTTGTATAGCCGATGAATCGGCAACAACCACGCACCGTCGCCTCATCCTTGCCGCCTTGTGCTCCTGTTTATCAGAAATTGAATTAGGGAAGGGCTTGCTCAGCGTTTCCCTAAACTTAATTTATTGCTGCTGGGGTAAATTACCCCTGCCGGAATTTACCATACCCCATGAATTGTTTTAAAATTATTTTCCCGACAACGCCCCGCGCCCGCCAAACCGAGATTCATCAGCACCTTGCATATTGCCCTATCGCCGCTGCATGCTATCTCGCGCTTCTTGCGCTGCCCGCAGCCTGTTAAGACCCTGCTGATGCGTCAAATCGGCGCGCTGCATGCTATCTCGCGCTTCTTGCGCTGCCTGCAGAGCAGCTTGGCTATTTTGAGATTGTTGAGGTGTCAGCGCAGAAGGGGCATTCGCACCTAACCTCCCACTCTGAGCATTAGCACTATCTGAATTTCCACCCACACTTTTCTCTTCTAACTTGATTTTATACTGCACCCCTGCTTGTTCCAGCACCACATAATCTGCACGCACCTCTTTCAGCAGCATACCCGGCATCACACTCCCCCCCACTACCACACCTAGCTGACGATCATCATCCAGTTTTATAATCGCAAACCCCAGTTTACCCGGACTCGCCGCGAACAAGCCCACCAATCGCACATTCGGCAAAACGACATTTTCTACAGCTTCTACCGTCGACGCTGTAGTAACCGCGCCAAACAAGCGACCTGTTTGCGCTATCGAACCTTGTTCAACAGGAACATTCAGCATTGCAGCTGGCGGAGCAAACAAAATCCAAATCCAGCGCGCCAAAAAAACTCCCAGCACCACCGCGCCGAATCCATATACCGCAACGGTTGCAAGGTTTACCCCCCCCACAGCCATGTTAGTGCGATTTGTCAAAAACCCCATCCCCTGCCCCCCAGCACATCACCGCCTCCAGAATCATTCCCTTGAAATGACCAGAGCGCCCAGTATACACAAACCCACTATTTATGGTTATTTTCAATGCAATGAGGTACTCTGCACCATGTAGTTGTCAACATGCTGATCATTTATCCGATACGTCCAGTTTTGATTTAATCATCACATCTTAATTATAATCTGCTTATAATCTGCACCTTACTTGAGCTCGCGAGTCGACCTTAAAATTGACACCGTTTATTTAACGCAACTTTCCTTATTTTAAAATATGTCACCCATACACACGACTACTCAAAAATTTTCCACTAGCCAACAACGTGGTTTTACCCTGATAGAAATTATGGTCGTTGTGATCATTCTAGGCATACTGGCTGCGTACATAGTACCCAAGGTCATGGGACGGCCAGATGAGGCACGTATCGTTGCTGCTAAACAGAACATTGCAACAATTGTGCAGGCATTGAAAATGTATCGCTTGGACAATCTACGCTACCCCACCACCGAGCAGGGTTTACAGGCACTGGTACAAAAACCGACCATTGCACCCGTGCCCCCTAATTGGCAGGCTAGTGGTTATGTGGAACGCTTGCCGAAAGACCCGTGGGGGAATCCCTATCAATATCTACAACCTGGCCTGCGTGGTGAAATCGATGTGATGAGCCTGGGTGCGGATAACGTACCGGGGGGTGAAGGCAGCAATGCCGACATTGGTTCGTGGGAACTATAAGCGGACAACTCTAAAAATCCAGCTTGCGTCGTCATACTGCGTTGTTCACAAAAAAATAATTTTCCACATATCAAATTTATGCATCGTCGTAATTTTTTACCTGCGCTTAGCTTGATAACTTGATTTTTTTGAGGCACTCTGATTTTTCAACATACATGGTGTGACTCATTGCTGTTACTCCGATTTAACTATCTGGAAAATCAACATGCCCTACTCACTTTTACCTACTCCGCGCCAAGCAACACACGGATTTACACTAATCGAATTATTAGTGGTGATGGTAATAATGGGTATCGCGCTTGGTGCAGTGGTACTGCAACTATTACCCGATGAGCGCGCCATACTGCGCGAAGAAGCACAGCGGCTGGCGTTATTATTGGAAAATGCCGGATTAGAAGCGCGCGCCAGTGGACGCTCGCTGGCGTGGACAGTTGATAAAAATAATTCTAATCAAAACAGTTCCAGCAAGAGTGACACGTATCGCTTCTGGCAAAAAAATGAATACTCTGATTGGATAAAAATTGAGCATGACCCGGCTTTTCGCGCACGCGCGCTAGCCGATGGTGTACGGGTTGCCAAAGTCAGCATAGAAGATCAGCCGCTGCCCGCTGGAGAATATCTGGTATTAAGCGCCCATTCATTTGCCCTGCCTTTCCAGATTCAATTGCAAACCGTTCATGTTACAGCCAACGTGGTTGGGCATAGCACAGGCAAGGTATCTGTACAGCTCAACGATGTGCAATAACACATGACCAATAACCCCTTTAAAAATAAAACGACAGCAATTTTTCATTGTCCCCTTGTGGGACAACGGGGATTCACCCTATTGGAAAGCCTCATAGCACTCGCTATTCTTGCCATAGCCTTATCCGCAATATTGCGCGTGGCGGGTGCTGAAACACGTCACACCGAAGCATTGCGTTTACGCTTACTGGCAGATTGGGTCGCGCAAAATCGGCTGGCTCTACACGCAGCGCAGGGAGACTGGCTGGCAGTAAGCACACAAAAAGGTGAGGAAGTACAGGGTGGCATACCTTTCCAATGGCGCGAGGAAATCAGCGTTACACCCAATCCGGCATTCCGCCGCGTAGAAGTCAGCGTTTCCGTGGCCGAGGATCCCGAACACGTGCTGCGTAAATTAAGCGGATTTCTAGTAGAGCAGAGACGACGCTAATGACTAGCCGCCGCACTCTTACACCCATCTTCAATCGTGGCTTCACGCTGATTGAATTATTGGTTGCGCTGGTCATACTCACGCTCGTCGCTGTAGCCGGCTATAGCGGCCTGAATGCGGTAGTACAAACGCGCGATCATTTAGCACAGGAAACGCGCAAGTGGCAACATTTAACCTATTTTTTCTCACGACTGGAACAGGATGTCGCACAAGCAGTGTATCGACCCGTGCGCGGCACAGATGGATTTACTCAGGCAGAATGGATAGGCCGTACCGTTACAATGGCGAATGAGGCTCAACTTACTTTCACCCGCGCCAGCATGGCGGATGCTGCTCTGCAAGCACCGCAACGCATTGGCTATCATTTGGAAAAAAATACTATACAATTATTTCGTTGGCCATTTCCTGATCAAGCCCCAAACACCCAACCCATCATCTATCCCTTGCTGGAAGGCGTGAGTGATTTTCATCTGCAGTATCTCAGTGCCGACAGAATTTGGCATAGACAATGGCCTGTCGCAAACGGCAGAAATGAGAAATTACCTATGGCAGTGGAGGTGCAACTGACCTTGGTCAGCGGCGAAAAAATTATCCGCGTATTTGCGCTGCAATGAATGCAAACAGACTAACATGAGCGTCTCCGACAGGATTTTTAAAAATGTTGCAAGAGATCATAGTGCAAGGCGCGCACGCGCGAAAAAACGGAGTTTACTAAATGTTCGTCGCTGCACGACCCCACATTTTGAACCCTTGAGCAACGCAGTCATGTCGAACGCAGGAGTTTTGCAATATCCCGCTAGACAATCTGGCGCAGCTATCATCATGGTGCTGCTCATTGTCGCACTGGCAACCTCACTGGCCGCTTATATGACCGAGCAGCAGAGTTTATGGCAGCGCCAGGTTGAAAGTCAGCTCAGCCACGTACAGGCCAGGCGTTTGGGGATTGCCGGGATTGATTGGTCACGCGCAGTGCTGGGAGAAGATGCACGCAGCGCAAATGACATCGATCATGAGCAGGAACTGTGGGCCATGCAACTCCCCGCTTTGCCCGTGGAAGGTGGCGAAGTCATCGGAATAATTAAGGACAGGCAGGGACTATTTAATTTAAATAATCTTGCCCGCAATAATGTTCGCAGCCAGCCGGACATTGAGCAATTTCAACGCTTGCTGGAGATACTGAGATTACCGACTGAACTCGCCAGCGATGTGGCAGACTTTATACTGCCACAAAACGATACTGAGAATGTGTATTATCTCGGGCTGGCGCATCCATACCGGGCGTCAAAACAACAACTGACTGAATTGGGTGAATTAGCGTTGATAAGAGGCTTCGATAAAAAAACCATAGCCATCTTGCAAGATTTTGTAACCGTGTTACCTGATTTCACACCCATTAATGTCAATTTTGCGTCACCCGAAGTTTTAGCCGCTGTACTGAAAAACATGACGCTAGCAGACGCACGAATGATGGTTCAGCAACGCAAGGGGAAGCCCTTCAAAACCGCACAAGATTTTAGCGGTCGCTTACCGAAGGGCAATATATCGATTCCAGCTAATTCTATTTCCGTTACGAGCAATTATTTTCTGGTGACTGGTCGCGCCAATCTGGGTGAAGCGCAGGTAACCACCCAAGCCTTACTGCATCGGACCAGCGGCTGGCCTAAAGTAGTATGGCAAAGTGTGCAATGATTACCATTTTTATAAAATATCCCACAGGAGGACAATGTGAGTTCATTACGAATCTACTTCACTGATAAGTGGCGCGACCCCACCTCCCCCTGCGAATGGGCGTTATGTGATGACTCTGGCACACTATTACAAACGGGACATGACCCGCTCGCCAATCTGCCCAAGGGTCATGAATGTATTGCCATACTGGCTCCGGATCGCGTCTTGAGCATTGCCAGCACCCTGCCCCCAGGTTTGAAACGACGCTCACAAACGGCACTGCCTTTCATCGCAGAAGAATACACATTAACCGAGCCTGATAATAATCATGTCGTGCCCGGCAAGATGCTCGATGATGGGCGCACCGCCTTGGCGGTTGTAGACAAAACCTGGCTCAGCCGGATTATTGAAGCCTGCCGTAACGCCAAAATTACTCTGCGGCGCGTCATTCCAGAAACCTTTATGCCCCCACTGGAAGCCGGAGGCTGGACCATGATCTGGGATGGCAAAAGTGGATTTTTACGCACAGGTGTTACCAGCGGTTTAGCACTGGACGGTAACGACCACGCAATGCCACTGGGCTTGCAACTACAGTTACGCACGGCAACCTTACCCCAAAAAATTGTGATCAGTTTTCCACAAACCGCCTCGTCCCACATCCCACAAGGGGACAATGAGGGGACAATGTCTGCAACGCAGCAATTGCCCGCTTGGGTGTCAATTCCGCCCAACCAAAGGTTGGATGCGGATTGCCTACCTTTGGTGCATAACTTGCCGGTGCCACTGGTGTCTGGTGCAGCGTGGGATTGGCGGAGCGCATCCATCCCGCCTGAGGCGCTGAACATGCTGTGGGGCGAGCTTGCACCCAGCATACGCCTCAAAGAATGGTGGCCGAGCATGCGCCCAGTGGCGCTACTGTTGTTGGCGCTATTTTTGATAGAGGCCATTGGCACTAACATAGAATGGGCGATGCTCACACAGGAACGCAAAACGCTAACCGACAGCATGCAGCGCAGCTTTCGCAGTGCTTTTGGCGAAGGTAGCGCGCTGGTTAATGCGCCACTGCAAATGCAGCGTAACCTGGCAGAAATGCGCCATGCAACTGGCTTGCCGGATGAGGGAGATTTTCTGCCGCTTATCAATCTGGCAGCAGTCCGCTTAAATGAACTGCCTGCAGGTAGCGTGCGCAACCTGCATTATGAAACGGGTCGACTGGATGTGGACATCAAGTTGGCGCGCAATGAAGATTTTCACAAACTGCAAAGTGCATTGCAAAAATCCGGGCTCAATGTCCGTATGGGTGAACTGCAGAATTCCGGCGATAGTGTGCAATCCCGCTTAACGCTGATGTCCGGCAATATGCCGTTTGACGGCACCTTCACGGGATCCAAACCATGAACGCCACTCTGAAAGTGCATAGTCAGGCGCTCATAAAAAAATATTGGCTTTCCCGCCCGTCAAGTGAGCGGCAAATACTGGCGTTTGCTACTGCAATATTATTGCCGATCCTTGCCTACCTTATGCTGTGGCAACCTGCACACACTGCTGTTGAAAAATTACACCTCAACCTCCCGATCATGCGCGCACAAGCCTTACAGCTTCAGGCACAAGCCGCTGAAGTAGCAAGGCTGCGCCAACTTCCCAAGCCGGCCGTGCTGGATGCTCACTCCTTGAAATCGACAGTTGAGACAACTGCGACACGCTATAAAATGCGTGATGCTATCTCCGCCCTGGATACACAGGAGCCTAATGCCGTTCAAATATCACTTACTGCAATATCATTTGAACAATGGCTACATTTTCTGCATGAATTGCAACAAGAACAGCACGTGCGTGCCGAATCAATCAGCATCGCTGCACTGCCGCAAACAGGCATGGTAAAAATCAGTGCCACACTGAGTAATGGCGGGATATTGGGCAATGGAGAGGCGCGGTGAAATTATTCAGCAAGGTCTCCATTACGCTTTTTGTGCTCACTCTGCTCATCACGCTCATCATCACCGCTCCTGCCACACTATTAAACAGCTTGGCGAATCGAGTTACACAAGGTCGTTTACTGTTAACCAACATCCACGGCTCAATATGGCAAGGCACAGCCACCCCGGTGATCATCCAGAAAGATAACGTGCTGATGCCGCTCCAGCAGTTGCACTGGAAAATCCATGTCTGGCCATTATGGACTGGTAAATTGAATATCTTCTTGTGGCCAGATGACATACCGCAAAGCTCGGCTATGCAAGCGATTTTTTCTGCCGATCAAATTGAATTAAAGCATTTGCAATTAACCATTCCGGCCGCCGCACTGAGTGAAATTTCTCCTCAACTGCGCCTCGCTCAATTGCAGGGAAAAATTCAGATCGCCAGTGAACATCTGCTATTAAACTCGCAAAGTATCATTGGCACGGCCAATGCAGACTGGCTGGACGCCGGCTCAACGCTCAGCCCAATCAACCCGCTAGGCGTTTACCACCTGACCCTGAATGGCATACCTGGCAATAACGCATCTGGCACTGAAACCGCAAGTGGCTTGAACATCGCGCTAACCACCACCTCCGGTGCGCTGATTCTGACAGGCAATGGCAACTGGTCACCTGCACAAGGTCTGAAATTTCACGGCACGGCACAAGCCGCAGAAAGCCATCAAGCAAGTCTAGGTGCGTTATTGGGTTATATGGGACGGCAAGAATCACCGGGCGTTTATACGCTGACATTAGTCACGCGATAGCTGTACTGTCAAATTTAGACCCCAGGTAAGCTTGGGGAAACACTGGGCAGGCTTTGGCACTGCACCAGATTACGGTAGAATGCCTGCCTTTCAAGACGCGCAAATACTTAGCCGCTGAAAAATAATATACCATCAAATATTAGGAATTGGCATGATGATTAAAGGCAGCATCGTTGCGGTCGTAACACCCATGCATGAAGACGGCAGCCTGGATATGGTCGCATTTCGTGGGCTGATTGATTTTCATATTGCACAACATACCGATGCCATCGTGGTGGTCGGCACCACGGGCGAGTCACCCACGGTTGATGTGGCGGAGCATGAAATGTTGATTCAAGTAGCAGTTGAACATGCTGCTAAACGCATTCCCATCATCGCGGGAACGGGCGCGAATTCAACCCGAGAAGCCATCGAACTGGCAGACTTTTCCAAAAAAGCGGGTGCTGCTGCTTCACTGACCGTGGTGCCGTATTACAACAAACCCACTCAAGAAGGCCTGTATCTTCACTTCAAAACCATCGCCGAAGCGGTCGATATGCCGCATATTTTATACAACGTGCCAGGTCGTACCTGCGCCGATTTACATAACGACACCACACTGCGTCTGGCAAAAATTCCCAACATCATCGGCATCAAAGATGCCACTGGTAACATTGAACGTGGCAGTGATTTACTGCAACGCGCACCCAAAAATTTTGCTATCTACAGCGGCGATGATGCCAGCACACTGGCTTTAATTCTGCTCGGCGCGCATGGTGCAATTTCTGTCACCGCTAATGTCGCGCCAAAACTCATGCACGAAATGTGTCGTGCCGCACTAAACGGCGAAGTAGACAAAGCACGTAAAATTAACTTCCAACTGCTGGGATTACATCGGCAACTATTTATTTCGGCCAATCCTATTCCCGTTAAATGGGCGGTGTCGCGCATGAATCTGATAAAAAATATTTTACGACTCCCGCTCACTCCCCTGCCCGCAGCCCAGCAAAGCGAAGTTGAAAATGCGATGCGCGCAGCAGACATTATTCATTAATTATCGGTACAGAATCGGCATGAGAATTCAACAACGACCCACATTTTTCTTGTTAGCTTTATTGGCATTAGCAGGATGCAGCACAATAGGACTAGAAAGCAAACGTATCGACTACAAAGCTGCTGCGGTAAAAACCGTACCGTTGGAAGTTCCGCCTGATTTGACTGCACCGACCTCCGCCGGGCAATTTATCATCCCCAATAATGACTCAAATGTTGACGTAGAAAATGGTGCCAGCTTCTCTCAATTCAGCAAAGAGTCAGCACCCCCCGTAGTTGCGCCACTTCCCGTATTACCCGCCGCGAAAGATATGCACATCGAACGTAGCGGCAGGCAGCGCTGGTTAGTGGTCAACGACAAAGCTGAAAAATTATGGCCGTTGGTGCAAGGGTTCTGGCAGGAAAATGGATTTGCTCTGGTGATAAATAACCCCGCTGCTGGCCTATTCGAAACTGACTTTGTGGAAAATCGCGGCATCATTCCTCAAGGCGGTATGCGTAAGATGCTCAGCAAAATATTTAGCCACATGCGCTCACTTGGCGAGAAAGATATGTTCCGCACCCGCTTTGAGCGTACGCCAGAAGGGCATACGGAAATTTACATCAGCCATCGCGGCCTGATCGAACAGCAAAACCCTGATGGGAATGACCGCCAATGGCATGCGCGCGGCAATGATCCGGAATTGGAAGCAGCCATGCTGCAAATGCTGGCGGCTAAACTTGGTGGATTTGCGCCCAGCCAGGTAGCGAAGGCTGCGCCCCCTACCCCCCCAGCTGACTCTGTTGTTGAACAGCCCATTATTGAAAAACAAATCACCAGCAGCGCAAAATTGTCCGAAGCAAAAGGCGGCGGCAAGATCATTGTATTGCAGGAAACATTCGACAAAAGCTGGCGCAAAGTAGGGCTGGCACTGGAGCAAGCCGCCATTGAAATACACGACAAGGATAGAGCAAATGGGGTGTATTTCCTGAGCACCATCAAAGCCACTCCACCAAAAAAAAGCTGGTTTGAAAGTCTGGCGTTCTGGCGTGCTGAAGACAAACCAAAATCAGGCGAAACGCCAGTGCACTACCAAGTGACAGTACGGGCGCGCAACGCGACAGACAGTGAAGTCAGCGTAGTCGATCAGGATGGTCGCACGGATGCCACCACGCAGAAAATTATCGACTCACTGTTTCAGCAATTGAGTAAATGACGCTGATGCACGCCGCCATCAACAAGCCTCTTTGTTTTTCCTGCACGGAAATGGCTGGCTTTTAAAGATGTCCATCATGCGTTTCGCTTCTCTTGGCAGCGGCAGTGAGGGCAACGGGTTCGTAGTGCAATCCGGCGCTACCTGCGTACTGATGGATTGTGGCTTCAAAGTATCGGACACCGTTGCACGTCTCGCACGCTTGCAGTTATCTCCCGAAAATTTAAGTGGCATCGTGGTCACGCACGAACATGGTGACCATATTTCTGGCGTGGCTAGACTGGCACGCCAATATGCAATCCCAGTGTGGCTGACGCATGGCACGCTGCGCGCACAATTCAAAACACTAAGCAGCCTGGCTTCCGTGACCGAGATTGATTCACACAACGCCTTCAACATTCTCGATTTACACATACAGCCTTACGCAGTACCGCATGATGCCAATGAGCCTGTGCAATTTGTGTTCAGCGAGGGCAGCAAAAAATTAGGCGTGTTGACCGATACGGGTCGTTCCACCCCGCACATTGAAGCAACATTAAGCGGTTGCGATGCGCTGGTTTTGGAATGCAATCACGATAGCGATTTACTGGCTGACAGCCATTATCCGTATAGCCTCAAGCAGCGCGTGGGGGGCAACTATGGTCATTTGAATAATGCCGATGCCGCCGCATTACTGGCTAGCTTAGACAATAGCCGCTTGCAACACATCGTAGCGGCGCATTTGAGCCGCACCAATAACACCCCTCAATTGGCTAGGCAAGCGTTAAGCTCGGCGCTGAACTGTGCGGAAGATTGGGTAGCAGTGGCGACTCAAGATGAGGGGTTGGATTGGCGCGTGATTTTGTAGGCAGTAAATCGCTCAAGGGTACATCACGACGTTAACTTCCAGTGCGGTTAAACCTGATAATTGCCCATAAGAAAGCTGAGAACACTACAAATGTTGCAATCGGCTGATTGTAAATTAACGAAGCACTGAACGAACCAGCTAATATAAAACTGGCGACCAAACCGAACGCCAACATAGATGCCAAGCCTTGTGTTTTAAATGGCTCGAGGATGAGTTTGCGAATGAAATAAATAATCGCCATTAAGAACGTCGTTGCCCAAACAATTCCCCCTTCAGCAAGGGCTTGAATAAACTCCGAATGAAAATGTCGGTGATGAAACTGATCACCTCCCAATCCCCCTCCACCGTATTGTGGCAATAGATCGGGTCGTACCCCTGCACTCATACCCAGTATTGGATTGTCCAAAAAGGCAGATATGCCCAGTCGATACATTTCCAATCTTGCTCCAACTGCGGTTGTAATAGCGATAGAATTTGTTTTATCTGCCTGCGAGAAATATTGCAGGGCCTCATTGTAAGCAAGCAATAATCGCTCTTGCCGTAAATATAAGAATGCTACGCCAATCACCATCAATCCTGCTAATAAAGCGAGTGAACGAGTTAAATTAAGTAAATGGCGAATTCGCCAAAGGCCAATTATTACTGTGATAACAAAAAATCCTATCCATTCAGTTCGTCTATCCGTTGTATACAAAACAACCCACGCGCACAAAGTAGCCACAATAAACAAAAACCTTGATTGCCTATTCATTTTTTGGTCGTCACTCGTTGCCGCAATTAAAAGCCATGAGCCAGAAATTAAAACTAACTCCGCGAGTATTCCTTTATTCATGTTAAAAAAGGCACCTTGGTGATACTGCGGGATACCTTCGTTGAGCAATGCAAACATATTCCACACGCCGATCAATATCAGTCCCCAAGCCAATGCCTGTAACGCTTGATTTAATTTTGGCTTGCAGTAACTCATTGCTAAAAAAACCAGTGGCCATGTAATTAAATAAATATGCCAAATAGCATTTGCAACCGCCAGCCTTGGGGTAGCCGCCCATAGCGTGGAGATTAGTTTAAAAATAAACACACTGGATACCGCCAATGAAACAAATGTGTCTTGCCTTGTCCAGCCGCCTATGCCAGCCAATGTTTGGGCACGAGCTGTAGGAGAGGCCAGACAAAATATGCCCAGTATAGTGAACGCAAGCCACCCTGCATCAGTTGCTCCTCTAACCAATAGGAAGCACAGGAAGTAAAGAGGAATCAAGAATTTTATGATGATCGCTCCCCATTTTTGGGATAAGCGGGGGATTGCAGCGGGTCTAGATTTTTGTCATACCAAATGCTGTGAATGCCCAGTGTGTCCTGCAACAAATGATCCAGGTGCTCCAGAGAAAATGGTGTGTTATAAAATTTTTGCGCGCTGCTTTTTTTGTTTTTGTTGTTCCATATAAATAATGGGATGGTATAGCCTTGCTCACTTGCATTGCTGTGCCCTGAAAAGTTTTGGGTGTGCCCCACTTCCTGTCCATGGTCAGAAAAATAAATTAAAGTGGTCTCTCTTTGTTTGCGCTGTTCGTGGATTTGCGTTAAGACATCAGACAAAAATACAGCCCCACAATAAGTGGCATTATCATAATCATTGCGAGCCTGTCGAACCCAAGGTAGCTTGCCGGTTGCCTGCATCTCCAACATGACGGAATCATCATCTATATTTCTATAGGGGGCAATACCCTCAGGACATCTCAACGCATAGTGAAAATGCTGTCCGAGTAGATGCAGAATAATGAGTTCTTTGTTGGGTGGTGTTGCCAACAATTGTTTTTTTAGTTCAGGCAACAAATCCATATCGGTGGCCGAACTATCACGCCAATTGCCATGATTAATAAATTTATAAACATCGGCACTCTTACCCAGGGAAGAAATCCATCCCTCACTGCTGGGTTGATTGGACAGCCATGTAATATGGTAACCCGCAGCTTTTGCCAGCATGATGATATCAGGAGAAGATTTCCAGGCGTCTGGATTGGCTTTAGTAGCCGACGTTAACGCTTGTTGTAGTGAGGACAGTGTAAACGCCTCGGAGGATTTGGCTTGAGCGAACCAAACTGTTTTACCAGGTAATTTTTTTAACGTATTTTCGAGCGGTAAAGTTGTTGGTCGACTATAGCCGTATTGCCCCCAGTTATTACGATTAGCGCTTTCTCCGATTACCAGCACAACTGTTTTTTCATTGTTCTGACTTGTTAAATTCCACTTGCTTTGATTGAATTCAATCGCACTCCGAATGTCTTTAACATGTCTCATTTCTTCTTGCGCTTCGGCATGTCTAGCAAATATAACAAACCATCTTAAAAAAGGCTGTTGACGCAACATGGTGGGGTTAAAGTGCAAGGCAATAATCAAGAGTGAAAATAAAATGAATGCCATACGATTTATTTTCCTTATCTCTACCCGAAATACGTTTAAATATTTTTTATTGAATATCGTAAGAATGAAAAAGCTTAAGGATGCAAAAACAACAGAACGAATAATTGTATAGCGCTGCTCTATTATGAAATTTTTTGCTTCGTTGGGGTTGGTGTTTGCAAGGGCCTCGGCAATCACATTGGGTTGGGGGGTTGCCCCAAAAAACTGTCTCACCACACCTTGCGACGCAAGGTCAACAATAAATACAATCAAAAACACCGTCCAGCATAAATAGTGGTGATATTTCTTACTGGTCTTGTCGTCAACAAATATAAAAAATGTCCCCAGCAAGATAAACCACACGAATGATTTTAAGCCATCAAGCGGGCGTAACAATCCAAAAATGGTGGCGCATCCAAGTATAACAATGGCCAAAAACACAAAGGCTAGCCATGGTTTATGGAAAAAATATTTATTGAGTAACTCAAACCCGGCTTTCCGTTTCAACATTGAACGAATACGTAGCATTAGGTTCATATATTTCACATTGCCCTTATTCACACCAATGCGTGGCTATCCACGGTGCAGTACGCATGTATCGCCAACGGCGGTTGCGATTTCCGTTGAGCGCGTCAGGTGGATTGACTTCACCATGAAAAATTAAAATACGCGCCTTATCTGGAATAAATGGGGCACGCCAATAATTACTAGGCCACGCTGGGATGCAATGATATTTGTAGCTTTTGCACCATTCAGCGGGCCAATATTGCAAGTGCCCTTGCCGATGCAATACGTCGGATAAATAGGCTTGTTCATTACGAAATTTTTTTCTGATCGCTTCCTGCGTGGCCAGAAATTCTGTTAACACATCAGCGTGTGCGCCAATCTTAAAGCGATATACCGAGGAATTTCCAGTCACCCGCCAAGGCCTTTTCCAATCGTGGATGATGAGAAATTCACCAGGGTATTCGAAGAAGCAATCAATGCTATCGGTAATAACTACATCGAGATCTAAGAAAAGTGCCGTGCCGTGCAAGCCATGTAAATCAGCGCTAAATGTAGTCAGTTTTTTCCAGCCACGCTCAGGCAAACCATCCGGTAAGTTCAACAAGGGAATGGGGAAACATTCAACTTCAGAGCGTATGCCCTCGGTGCGATCCGTTAAACAAACAAATTGGAAATCGCCCAGCAAATGACGGCGCACCATGGCATACAGGCGATTCACATATTCTGGCCCATACTTTGTACCCCATTTCATACACAGAATAACGCGATGATCTGATGCGTTGAGTGTCCTTGTGCTCATTACAATTTATGCTGATATAAATAAAGGTGGGCATTATAGCGAATTGCATCTGGCGCGATATAAGCCAGATGACTATGCAGGATTTTTATTTACTGAGTCATGCGATAATCTCGTACTCGGCATGTGCCACTTTGTGAGGGGAAATGTAATGAAAAAATTATTGCTCGGTTTGTGCACATATTTAATTCTTACGAGTGCCGCACTGGCAGCGGTTAATCTGAATACCGCGACCAAGGAAGAATTGGACGGGGTCAATGGAATCGGTCCTGTCAAGGCGCAGGCAATTCTTGACCATCGCAAAAAGAACGGTCCATTTAAATCCGTAGATGACTTGCAAAATGTGAAGGGCTTCGGCAATAAATCAGTGGGTAAAATTCGCTCGGAATTGACTGTAGGGTCATCAAAATCAAAAGCCAAAATTAGCAAAAAAGCCGTGCACTGATATTTTTATTTTTGCATGAGTTCAATCCCGCCCTGCGTAAGCAAGGCGGGATTTTTATTTATGTGATTGAGCAGTGGTAAGATATCGACTCGCCTCATATCACACATAAATGTTAGGAATAATTGATGTATCCAACCTTGGAAAATTTTGTAGGCAACACGCCGCTGGTGCAACTCAAGCGCATTCCTGGCGCGACCAGCAATGTGATTTTAGCCAAGCTGGAGGGTAATAATCCGGCTGGTTCGGTTAAAGATCGCCCTGCATTAAATATGATTGTACGCGCAGAAGCGCGTGGCGATATTAAACCCGGCGATACTTTGATTGAAGCGACCAGCGGCAATACCGGGATCGCGCTGGCGATGGCTGCTGCCATGCGCGGCTATAAAATGGTGTTGGTGATGCCGGAAAATCAAAGCATGGAACGTCGGCAAAGTATGCGTGCCTTCGGTGCAGAACTGGTGTTGACTGACAAAGCTGGCAGCATGGAGTTGGCGCGTGATACAGCGGAAAAGCTGAGCGATGCAGGGCGTGGTGTGATTTTGGATCAATTCGCTAATCCTGACAATCCACTGTCGCATTATGAGGGTACAGCACCCGAAATCTGGCGTGATACACAAGGTCGCATCACACATTTCATCAGCAGCATGGGTACGACTGGAACCATTATGGGTTGTGCCTGCTACTTTAAAGAAAAAAATCCAGCCATTCAAATTATCGGCGTGCAACCGGATGAGGGTGCACAGATTCCAGGCATACGCAAATGGCCAACCGCATATTTACCAAAAATTTATGAGCCGCGCAGAGTAGATCTTTTAGAAAACGTGGGGCAAGCAGCGGCAGAAGAAATGACGCGGCGCTTAGCGCGCGAGGAAGGCATTTTTTGCGGCATTTCATCCGGTGGCGCACTGGCGGTTGCGCTTAAAATATCGGCGCAAGTTAAAAATGCGACACTGGTATTTATCGTGTGTGATCGCGGGGATCGGTATTTATCTACAGGTGTGTTCCCAGCATGATAGTGACCATATCATGAAATTTACGATGGACTGTCGCCAGTGCCCTCGGCTTGCAAATTTTCTAGATGAAGTACGTGCAGCGCAACCGGATTATTATGCGCGGCCAGTACCCTCATTTGGCAGTGAGAATGCGCGTTTTCTGATTGTCGGTTTAGCACCCGGTATGCATGGTGCAAATCGAACAGGACGGCCATTCACGGGTGATTTTGCAGGGAATTTACTGTATTCCACATTACACAAATTTGGTTTTTCCAGCAGCGCGGAGCCGTTGGATGTGGAGAACAATCCAAACCCACAGTTAACTTTGCGTAATTGCCGCATCACCAATGCCGTGCGATGCTTGCCGCCACAGAATAAACCGGAACCATCTGAGGTGAAGCAGTGTAATGTCTATCTGAAAGATGAGTTGCGCGAATTACCTCATGGCGCGGCAGTGCTGGCATTGGGGACTGTGGCACATGCGGCTGTTTTGCGTACGCTGGATTTGCGTGCCCCTAGATTACGTGACCAAGAATTGAGTGACCAAGAATTGAGTGACCAGGGATTGAGTGACAAGGGATTGAGTGACAAGAATTTTAAATTTGCTCATGGCGCGCAACACATCTTACCCAATGGATTGCGTTTATATGACAGCTACCATTGCAGTCGTTACAACACGCAAACTAAACGTTTGAATGAGGCGATGTTCCATGCCGTTTTCCGTGATATTTGCACATATTTGAATGATGTGAATCGCGTGGATAAATAAAGCACTATGACTACGCCGCCCGCTCAACAACCCGATACGCCTGTGGTGCTTGATCCTGAAGCATTGGTGTTTGACCCTAAAACATTGGTAGCCAGCCTGCCCTTACTGCCTGGCGTATATCGCATGTTGGATAAACGTGGACAGGTT
>JAKFXW010000063.1 GCA_021731185.1 Gallionellaceae bacterium | reverse complement strand
CCGTTAATGTGATTCTTGCCTGTTGCAAACCGCGCCGAATGATTGATCCGGTGGTGATGAAAATCACTCACGTCGAGCGCGTTATAGCTGCGGTAGCAATCCGTGTAGACCACGCTATCAGGGGCTACTTTCCTCGTTATAAGCGGTATCAGCGTAGCGGTTTTAGTGTCGTTTACCACTTATTAGCTTAACATTTAAGCTAATCTACTTCAGCCCCTTATTTTTTATTTAGTATCCGCCTTGGATTCAGAACTTGGTTGCGCTTCCCACGCTTTGAGTATCGCATCGGCACGCTGCCGAAACACATCATCTGCTGGCACCAGATGCTGATAAATTCGCATCGTGCTAATAGCCTCAGGCAGATCGTGTAAGCCATCATGTGCCATGGCTAAACCATAGTAGGCATTAGCCTGATTTTTATTTAACTGAATACTTGCCATAAAAAAATCTCGCGCCGCAGCATAGCGCTTCAAGCCAAGCAAGGCATATCCCATATTAGCATTGGCTTCCGGCATGGTCGGCGCAAGTTGTAATACGCGGTGCAGTGCGGTGATCGCTTCATCAAATTTTTTTTCTTGTAGCAAGATCACACTTTGTTGAAATTGTTTCTTGACTTCAGCATTGATTCTTTCCTGAGCATGAGCTGCCAGTGCTTGCTGTATTTTTTCTTTTTCAGCGTCCGCTGCACTCTTGGTTTTTTTATGTGCACTGGAGGTCGGCGATTTATCTGCCTGAACCATCTCATTGGGCTGATCAGGCAGCGTCCTGCCTAACATAGCAGGTGAACCCGTGTCCGGCGGCAAGACATTGGGGATGGAGGTATCGTATTCATCGGTTTGGGTGGCGATAAGCAGCCCGCCAGCAACCGTTAAAGCAGCGGTAACCAATAGTGCTCGAATACGAACATCACGCATGGGGGCTGACTCGTTGGACGGTCTTATTTTCGCCCATCCAGATGCTGCGCCAGATGGCGAAGACAAACAACGCGATGCCTGTTAGCGACAGCAGTCCGCCCAAGCCCATTAAGCCCATTGCCGCCATCGTACCCAAGGTTTGCTCGGCTTGATCGACATAAGGCGTTTTGCGCGGCACGCCCAGCGTACCCAGCCACGCTAATGATGAAGCAAGAGTTAGTAGACCCGAGCTATAAACGACGAGTTGCCAGCGTGCCAGATGTCCAACAGTGTAACCAAAGGTTTGCAGCATGCGATAGCCAAACCCCATGTAAGCCAGGGTCACAGCACCAACCGTGCCGTGATAATGCGCGGTGACCATGGTGGTTTCACCGTTAATAGCCGCACCAAAAATGCAACCTAATATAAACAGCGTGAGTGAAAGAGTCAGTGCCAGTGTTTCTACTTTGCCCCACACATTGTCCCCTTGTGGGACGGTGCGTCCGGCCTGCACCAGCTGCATAATTAAATACGCAGCCATGAGTATCGCTGCAGGCCATGCGCCCCAGGACATCAGCGCGGTAAATGCGCTGCGAGATTCAGGGCTGCTGACACTGGCGCTAAGATGAATGTAGGGAACGCTCAGCAACGGCAACACGCCTGCAATGAGCAACCCAATCAACCAACGACGCGGCGCGATGGCACGACCCAGCACATAATCACCCAGCACAGTCCACACGGTCATCATGATAAGCACATGCACAAATTGCAGCACATGCCCCGGCCCCCAGAATAAAACTTCAAAGTTGGCATGACTGCTGGGCACGCCTGTTTGCACAAGCGAAGTAAAAAAAGAACCGACCGCAATCGCCGCCGCAACAATGGATAACAGCGCACCTACATGCCAGACCTCGTAATGATTTGTTTTTAATCGCTGCACAATATCGCTCGCTGCGGATGCGCCACAGAGCGCAATCCCAAGTGCAAAGCTACTGAGTCCCGCCAGAAAAATCCGGCTATCCAACACTGGCACATAATTGGCGAGTATGGCGGGTGCTGCGCCCAACAAGGGGGTTAGTGCCATGCTGAGCGCACCAGCGTAAGCCAGAATTTGCGCGAAGCGGCGCAACGTGCTGTAGCTTCCCGCCGCCAGACTCCACAAGCTGGCCGCGCAAACCAGCATCCACACAATCATGGCAAAGCTGACATGCAGCACCAATACATTGCGAAATAATTCTCGGGTGGCAGGTAGCCCACTAAGTAAAGGCGTGCGCGTGGCAACCACTAGCACAGCATAAAGTGTAGATAGTGCCAGCGCGCCTACCGCCAGCATGAGCCAACCAACTACCTGTCGGCGTGCGGCGTAATCGCTGAGTAATTGCAACTTCATGAGCGACCAACTCCCTGATGGAAGTCTGTGGAAACAAAGGGTACGCCGAAAAAAACTACAAAGGCCATGATGAATACGCTGATCACTAACAGTGCTCCAGTGCGCGGTGCAGTTTTATATGTGTGCCGCAGATGCAATGAAAAAATAACAAGTAGCCAAGTAATAAATGCCCAAGTTTCCAGCGGATCCCAATCCCAATAACGTCCCCAGGCATCTTGCGCCCAGATCGCTCCAGTGATGAGCATGAGCGTTTGAAATATCATGGCTACTGCCATAAAGCGGAATGACAGGTCATCCAAGCGGCTATCATTTGGCAAATGTGCGAAACGTATCTCACCATATTCCGTGCGTCGCGATAATATAATTCCAGAAATACCCACCGCTATAAAAACGGTGCTGATGAAAGCCTTAGCAAATCCAATATGGATGTATAACCAGATGGTGTGATAAACCACAGGTTTATGTCCGACCTCACTGGGCGGAAACAACATCATCCAACCCATCATGAGAAATAAAATCGGCGTAACAATCGCCGCCGTCGCGCGTATTGCCGGAATGCGCCAATAAACCAAGGTGTAAACAAGTAATAGATTCCAGATTCCGCTGGAAAGTGCTTCGAACATGGTGATGTAAGGACCGTGCCCCATGCGCTCCCAACGCAACGCAATTGCTGTGGTGTGCAGCACCACGCCCAGCACCAGAAACGCAAGTATGGTGCGCTCGGGCTTGCGTTGCATGACAAAGCTGATAATCGAGAGTGAGCCAGCCAGAACGTACATGATCAAAGCCGCCCACAGTATTTGTAATTCCATATTTAGCTTTAACTTTTAAACAATTTATTGCCCCACAAGGGGACAATGTGCATTATGCCAGATTTGCTTATAAGCTTAACCCGTCCACTGTTGCGTTGGCATGGGCGTGACTGGGACTGCCTTACTGGGACTGCCTTGATTTCCCTAGCTAGGATTCTCCGAGTTTGGATTCCCCAGAGTTTGGATTCCAGGGACGTGCTGCAAACTTCCGCCAAAAGTGCCAGCCCATGCTTAGCACCGCCAAGACGCTAGCGGTCAGCAACCAAGGCAAGGTGAAGTTATAGGAGACTTCATAACCCATCCACTTGCGTAGCTCCTGATAAGTCAGCACACCATCCGGTAAACGGACGCTGTCGCCGGGCTTAAGTTCCCAACGCTGGTCATTGTCCCCTTGTGGGGCATTCAGGCGCACAACCACTGTATGTTTATCGGGCACACGCAAATTAGAGGGCTTGTCAGGGAAAAATATTTCCTCCTCTATTTGCAGCAATATCCATACTGGCATTGTGCTGCCCGGCGGTGTCCATTCATTCTTTTGCTGCAAAAGCTGGATCGGAAAAGAGGGTAAATGTACCGCACCTATTTTGTCTGTATCAGCCCCGTTGAGTCGCCAACGAAATATCGGTGCAAAACCTTTGTTGTTAGTAGTATAAAATCGGTAGCCACCCAGCAGCAAGGGTTCTTGATTGCCGATTATAGATCGCCCGGAACGTCCGTCTGGCGCGACCCACTCCACTTGGTTGCTAGTGTCGGCGCGGCGCAATTGACCGTCAGCAATGATATAGTTTATGGTAAAGCTTTCATTGGTAAGCTGTAAATTGTTCAGCTTTCGACGATGCAAGGGCCCGCTTTCCTCACTCAAGGTCTGCCCGGAAAAAGTCTCGCCTTCTACTAACTCTATTTGACCTTTCAGATAAGTCAACCAATCTATGGCGATCAGCAGGGCGATAGAAATAAGTGCTAGATGAAACACCAGCAAAGCCATCTGCCGCCTGAATACCGGATTGGTTAAAACCGTTGCCGTCAGATTAATAGCAAAGCCAATAAATGGTATGGCCAGTGCCCATACGAAACGGGTTCGGGTGTAATAAATAATCAATATACCAATCAACAGCATAATGATTAATACTAAAGTTAACTTGAGCGAGGCCAGCAAGCGCAAGACACGCACTACCGTATTAGGCTTAGAAATGTCAGGGGAAGGAAAGCCTGGAGGGGGGATGCCCGGAGACGGGATACCTGGAGGGGGGATATCAGGCAAGGTGAAATTCCTGGCGAATAATTGTCAAGTGAGACTTGTTCTTAAATATGCGAAATGGTTAAGAAATAAAGGGGTAGAGATGGCGTTAAGCAACAAACCCATCATAAAAGACCAAACGCTCCCACTAATGTGGGAGCATTCCTAATGATATTGAGTACTACAAACCGCTGTCACAATTTTCGTCGCTAGTCATCATCCAGCCCACCCCTGTTTGATTTACACCGGGAGGGCCTGCCGAACCACAGTTATTCTGTCGCCACTGTCCGCTCTGAGCGAAAGAGTCGACTTTGAGGCGCGCATTTAAATAATACGGCGGATTAGTATAGCCGCGGTTTACCCAGTAATTGCTTGGTCCGCCTGATACATTGGGATTGGCCAACGACGGGTTAGGCAGGTTACCCGCGCGAACTTGTGTACCCGCTGGAATAGGTTGCCCGAGCGTACAGCCAACGCCGTCAGCGATTTCCTCTGCTCGACACATAGCCTCCGGCCCCACGTCATTCAGATTAACCAACAACACTTTATTTTTCCAGCCATGCGGTACGGCAACATGGCACCAGGTGCAACGCATCGTGCCAATTTGGTCAGCGTGGAATACGTGCAGATTTTGAAAGGTACCGCCAAAGGCGTAGAAATCTTGAGGTCCAGCAAACCCACTGGTTTTAACGACAGGAGGATTGCGAGTGGCGTAGTTGTCATAGTCATGACATTTGAAGCACAGGTCGTTCCGTGTATCGGTTCGCGTCCCATCCGGGTAATTTGGGCCAGTGATGGGTCCACCATTTAATCCCGGTGTGTCAGCCAGGCAGTTTGCCAATGAGCCATTCAAGCCATCCCACGTTCCCGTGCATCTATCCCATGCCCCTTTGAGTAGAAAATTGTGATTAGAACCATGCGGACCCCATGGGTTGATACCTAATAGGCTGGAAGACCCGTCGAGCTCGCCGCCCACTGGAATAACTGATCTAAGGGGGGTGCTGGAACCATGACAGTCCGTGCAATACATGGTCTGCACGCCTACGCCATTGCTCCATGGCAGGTTCCAAATTTCGGGTGTTAAATTACCCTGAGCTCCACCCCGCTCTACTGGTGTGCGCCCAGTTTCGCCTATCACAGGATGCCAACTGCGCCGATTAAGGGTGTTAAAGTCCCTAGCTCCCCCCTGTGGGGATGTGCCGCTAAAAGCCCCGGAATCCCCCGGAGATAAATTGCCTCTATGCGTAATCGGTGCTTGAATTTCTTTGGCAATGTTGGTGTATTGAAGTAAGCCATTGGTGGTCGTGGGCGTCGTTCCTTGAGTTCCTGAGAATGCCCTCAAATTTGGTTTATTACCCAGGGTCGAAGGCAGATCGCTATCAGAAAAGCCGAAATTAGAGTGACACTTCATACAGATCTGATACTCGCGCGTCAGATAGGGCTCCGTCACCAGGGTTGAGATGCTGGTTCCGGGATCGCCGCGCTTAACTATAAAGTCGATAGGTATGCCTATCCCCGCAGCGCCGGGCGGATTAGTGGTGCTGCCAAACATAGCACTGCCAAACACCGGCTCTACCCCATAGATGCCACGCAGCGGGCCGGAGGCAATGTTGGTATGAATAAAGGGCTGACCTGCATTGGTTTCGCCCGCTGGTATAGTGGTGGCATTATAATGAGGATGGGTTCCAGACGCATCAGCCGGACCGGAGAGCGATCCAAGCGGATTGCCCAGAAAGTTACGGAATGGCACCACGCGATGCGGGTTGTGGCAGTCGGTACACTCAACATGTCGTTTAGCAAGATTCGCGTTGTTGCCGATATCACTCGGTCCGCGCCCGAGATTGGCACGCTGCTCGACAAAATCTGAGCCGCACTTGTTGGTTGGGCCGCTACAGTTTGGATCCAAGTCAGCGATTTGACCGCTGATGTTGTGCACCTCAACTGGGGAATTCCCACCAAAGTCTTGCAAACCTTGTACTACTGAGGTAATAGGCATGCGTCGGTTTAACGTAGTGAAGTCTGTTTTAATATCGGGTGGCGGACGTGTAGGATTGCTCACTACGCTGGTGGCAGCGTTGCTGTGACAGGTAAAGCAGGTTTCTTCGATGGCCGGATTGCCCCCAGTCTTGGGTTGGCCAGCAGCAACTTGGGTGTCTACTCCTTCGCGTAGTATCCTGCGACTGCCTGTTACGGTATGCGTGTCATGGCAATTCAAACAGGCAGCTTTCCAAATCGGCAAGCCTTCTGGAAATTCGCGCTGGGCAATGACAGGCATGCTTGCACTCGGTTTGTAGACTGAAGTGGCTGATTGCGCTTTAGCGTGTGAGGAGAATGACCATGGACCCGCAACATTAGCCTGCCCTTCCAGATTTCTGTCATGGCACGCTAGACAGATAATGTCATTGGTTTCATTAAATTGTGCTACAGGTGGCGCTTCTTGAAAGCGATTCAAGCGCAGGAATTTTTGATTTCCCTTTGCAGGATCGCTTTCCCGTAAATGAGGATCATGGCAAGTGGCACACTGCACTTGCGCCGATTGTGCGCCGCCGCCAGGAGGTGTTTCAAGTTTGATTTTGGGACGAGATGTTGCCGTGCGCGCACCTACAACAGGGGTCGCATTATCGGGCCAGCGCTGGTTAGCATCGGGCGTTAATGGGCGCAATTCGCCATCGCGCGCCGCCTGGGCGGCATTAAAAGTGATTGAAATCGGATGGTCATTGGTTAAATCTGTCCCCAGCCTGCGGGTAAAGCCTGTAGTCGCGCCCGCGCCTTCGCGCATAAAGCTGCCATCAGTCTGCCGTACCCCATCAATATTCAGTGCTATGTTTGTTCCGGGCAGGCCATTACGTTCCGATATACCGTTGGCAACATTGACATTGCCGATAGCCAGCGTGCCATCATGGCAGGACAGACAGAGTTTGGAGCTGCCCCCCGGTTGTTCCAGTTGCGGCTGGCCTAATATAACTACGGAATCCATGGATGTTGAAGTATAAGTCTGGTAAGGCCCACCGAGCTTGCGATTCCATATTGGACCCACTGGCCTATTACCATCATTGGGATCCACGGTTGCACCGTGCGGGTTGTGGCAAAAAACACAAATCTGCGTTGCGGCTTCAGTTTGACGAACAGTATCTTGCACATCCGAGGCACGCGAACCACCACCCACCAAAGAACCATCTGGTAGGGTTGCGCCAGAGTTTGGGATGCCGCGATCAAGCACTACTCCAGTGGGGGTGGGTGTTCCCGCTGGCTCAGAGGAAAAATTGTGTTTGGTGCCGCGTATGTCCGCAGTTTTAGCCGCTAGCGCATCGGTTGTAGCCAGGGCCGCGCAAATTAAAAATCCCGCAATCAGCGGCAATCTATAATTTATTACATTGTCCCCTTGTGGGGCAGAATAATTTTTTGTTTGGCTCATTTACTTCCCCTGCTTAAATTTCTGATCTATATACTAAAGTTCTGAACTTTCAACCCATGTTTCTGGGTGGATTGAAAGCTTGGAACTTGAACTATTAAAGCAATTTTTATGCAAGCCAGCTAAGTATTTCCATAAACCAAGCATCTCCATAAACCAAGTATTCCCATAAGAATACTGGCTAAACTGTGTGTATCTGTGTCCATTCTGGCATGTATTTTAAAGTAATTATTCGTGCAGTCAACGGGACATTTGTCTTGTAGCTTAAGTTAATTAACCAGCACGGGCAAGTCACTCAGCGGTGTGTCGGCAATAGGCAGGGTGCTGGCCGAACTATCAGGCAATGGTTTTTGCATATCCAGTTTTTTCATATCCGGTGCTTTTAAATACTGCAGCAGTGCCACACGCGCATTAAACATGTCGGCTACAAACACTTGGTCATTGCCATCCACCCACACACTGGTAGGAAGGTAAAATTGCCCAATTCCCTCGCCTGTTCCGCCTATTGGAATTAAAAATTCACCTTCCCGATTAAATACCAACAAGTAATCATGAAACGACTCCACCACGTAGACATTGCCATCGCTATCGACCGCTACACCCTTGGGTCGGACCAAGTCACCCACATTGTTACCACGTTTACCTATTACACGTTTTGCTACCCCGGTTTCAGCATCCAACACCTGCACCCGCGCATTCAAAGTGTCTGTTACAAATAACTCGCCCTTGTCCAAGGCCATATAGGTGGGTGAATTAAATTCGCCAAGCCTTTCACCCTTACGTCCAATTGTGCGTAGCAGAGTGCTGTTTTTGTTTCCAGCCGCATCGCTAACATTATTTTGAGAAACATCAAACACCTTAATGTTGTGATCGTGAGTATCTGCTACATAAAGAAGCTGTTTGACTCGATCAAATGCTAAACCAGTGGGGCGAACCAACTGCCCCTCGCCTATGATGGCTACGTTTTCTCCCCGCAAGTTTAATTGCGTGACATAGGCCAAGTCTGCATCAGCTATATAAACATCTTTCCCCATCCCCATGACAATGCCAGTGGGCGTAATAAAAGTCTGCCGTGCTGTGGCATTATTCCAGATGTCGAGTCGCCCAGCAACTTGATCAAACACATACACTGCCTGACGACTCACATCAGTAATTAAAATTCTGCGGCCTTCAGCATCCACCACTCCCGCCTGGGGACGCTGCAAAGTTATGGGGGTAGATTCACCTGCAGTTAGCCCGACCAGCCAGCGTAGTGCAGCCATCATGTGTTGGCCCATTGAGCGATTCGCCTGGTAAGCAGGGCGGAAATTTTCTTCGCCGTATAGTTCGCCCGCATATTTGAAGCGGGATATTTCTCCACTTTCAGTCGGCGGCCAAATTACATTTCTTACTTCACGTGTACCATCGGCAGCCACGCCAGGCCCCGTGCCAAAATCCAACACATCCGGTACTTTATTGGATGAGCAACCTGACAATAAAAGCAGGGGCAAAAGAATGCCCTGCCAACCGACAAAACGACTAAAAATTTGACTCACTGTTTAGATCCAGATTGCGTATTCATTGGTGTTTGTATACGGAATGTCAGTACCCGCGATCCCGCCCCGTCAGCGAGGTAAAGCATACTTCCGTCAACTGCCAGTGCGCTGATTTCAATTACTCGCAGCGCGCGTACGGTGTAGCGGGTCAATAGTTTGCCATGCAGGAATACTTTCAAAGTGCGATCAGCACCATCCGCTACAAACAAATGACCAGATTGATCCGCTGCCAAGGCCTGCGGCTGCAACAATTCACCTTGCCCAATGCGCGCATTCACACGACCTGTATCGTCAAACATAACCACGCAGCGACAAAGACTGTCGATCGCATATAAATTTCGTCCGGCATTGGCCAACGATCCTAGTGCACTTAAATTATTATCTGCCGGAGAGTGCAGTGGCCAGCCCGGCGAGCCTAAGCCGTTTAAGCTCCCTAACGGACTAAACATGATTAAACGCTGGCTCAGTCTGTCTGTGGCTATGATACGGCCATCAGGACTACCTACAACAAACCCATCCAGACTGCCAGTGATGGCAGGATCACCGATGACACGCACGGGTTGCCCTGTGGGTTGTCCCGGAAGTGGTCCCGGGAAGTGCACTCGAATAACTGCATCAACCTTGTCCAAGACAAACAACGAACGATCTGCACCGACTTGAATTTGTGTCCACGGCCTGGCGGTTTCACCAGGCACTATGTTCAATATTTGGGTTATCAAGTCAAATTTATATATTCTGCGGGAACCGCTGTCAGCAATATACAAATCGGTGCTGCGCGCTGCCAGTGCGACAGGAAAGACTAGCTGTGTAAAACCGCCTAGTGAACCCGGCAGTGGGAAGCCATTTGCGTCAACAGCAGCCGCTAACTGTCCGCCAGTGATAATCTGCTGAGGCATCAATAAATCATTGGCCTGCCCTGTAACTGTAGCAAAGGTGTTGGCAGATAACGCTGCTGAGTTTTTATCACTCGCGCAACCGACGAGTGCGGCTGCCAGCAGCATTACTATCCAATTTAAGTTGCGTAGCATGTTTGTTTACCGTAGCAACATGGCTATCTGTCTGCAGGCCCGCGAGTTTGCTCGCCGCGCTGTACGCCAGTAACCAAGCCGGGTTTACCGGAATGGCACATATCGCAACGATCAGGACCCCAAGCGATTTTCCCGTTATGGCACATGCCGCAGAATTTTCCTTTAGTTATATCTTCCATTGTTACATTATTATATCCTGCGCGCATTACAAAGCCACCTGGAAGGTGACAGACGTTGCAGGTGAAACGTATGCGATGTGTCCAGTGTGGGAAAATAACTGGACGCATACCTTCTTTTTCTGCTTTGTTGTTCATGGTTACATCAGCGTATTCGCCCTGCGCCCCCGTTGTAATAAAGGTCAGGCACAACGTCAGTACAATCAACGATTGTTTAATGATTGCTCTCATTAGTTCTCCTGCACCGCTAAGCGGCAAATTTTACCGACATCGCTCATTTAGTTATCACCATTACTTCTACCCGCCGATTCTGGGCTCTACCCACCGCCGCTATACCTTTGCTAACCATATAGGCAATGACTGCCTTTGCACGAGCCTTTGACAAATCCAAGTTACTGGCTTCCTTGCCGACATTATCGGTATACCCGCTTATTTCTATAGTTAAGATTGGGCTCACTATTCATATGCTTAACCAGCTTATTAAACTCAAGCCTCGATTTAGGCAACAAAGCTGACTTACCAGTTTTAAATAGCGTATTTACTAATTCAGTCTTTTCACTAACCTTTAAAAAAGATGCTGCATCCGTTTGCAAAGCAACTCTCCCTATCTAAATTAAGGTGCTGGTGCTGGTGCTGGTGCTACTGCTGCTGGTGCTGCTGCTGCTCGTGCTGTCACGGCATGATCAGGAGGCGGCCGACCATCAGAAAAGAAATTTGGTTTTCTGCCCTTTAGCCTAGCACGCTCGCGCGCATTGACACCGTCTACACTGTTACGATCCACACTGTGGCATCGGAAACAATTGGATATAGGAAAAGCCACCGCACTGTGGCATACACCGCAAAATTCACCGCTTAAAATAGCCTCCATACGAATGTTATTCGAGCCCTCTTGCGGGATAAAAATTTTCTCTTTAACGACGGGCATTTCATGACAATTTTGACAATGCAGCCATTGCTCATGCGCCAAATGTGGGAAGCGCACTATCGGTTGACTCCCCCACAAGTTGAGATAGATGTCCAGATCCATAACTGGCACCTCCACCTCAATGTCAGCAGAAGCAGGTTCTATACTGCGGCGTGGGTTAATGAAACCTTCGACTCGTGCCGTAACCCAATTGACGTGGTTGCCATAATTATTAGGTGGCAAAGTCGCAAGCCCCTCGCGAGGCTCCTGCTTCTTTTTCAATAATGGGTTGGTAGGATCATGAAAACCATCCTCGGCCAACAACGGCCATTTTTCCTCTATAGTTTTGATTTTAGGATTAATTTCTTTGGGGTTAATTTGAACAATACCCGACGGCGTTACAGACACATTGGCACATGCCCCCAATACCAATACCAATAGCAGCAAAATGCTGATTGGTTTTGTGAAAATATTAAATTGCTTCATAAGCTACTTTCAAAAAGAGGGGTGTTATTTTCTCAAGTACAAAATATTCGTTACCAGCCTGCTCCGCCAACTTCATCTCATTTTCCGCTTGGCGCAGCTGTTGTGTTCGTTACTGCGCTGACAGGGTTGCGATTGAACGGAATTTTAATACTTGCTTCTGCTTGTGCTTTTGTCAAAGCTTTGAGGATGACATCCTGTTGCGCTAGAACTGCTGTCCGCGCGACCCTTGCCGCCTCTTCCCGTATTTCATCCATCTCTTTTGCACTCAGCGCAGTTGACTGACTCGCAGGAGCCACAAATATTGCCTCGGCTCTACCTTCAATCACCTTTGAACTTTGTTGTGCGGCCACGTTTGAGGCCAAAGCAAGCATGCCGACTGCAAGTAAAGCAAATTTTCGAAAGCGCATAAATTTTTTTAAAGCGAAATATGTTCCCATGTTGCGCCTATTTTTTAGTTGCCAAAGGTTCAAGTTTAATTACCAAAGGTTCCAGCATGTGCGGCTGAGTCGTACTTTCATGCATTAGGTAGGTGTAACGTATCCGGTGAAACCAGTGTGGGAATATGACCGGTCGTACTTTAGCTTTATCTGAATAATTATTAATGACCACGTCAGCGTATTCCGCCTTTGCGCTGACATTCCAACAGGAAAAAGTGCCCATAGCGCAGTGGCTAGCAAGCCAGCAATAACCATTTTGCTGGTACTTAGCCATTTCTTGCATGCACTGATCAAATTTATTGTTGGCATGTGTTGTGATTTTATCTAAGTATTTCATCACGCTAAATTGAGCCGAAATTTCTGCCAACCAGCACGAAAATTGAATCATTCTTAAAATCAGTATATCTTGAAATTGTTCCATTCAGGCGCACAAAAGCGCGACCAATGTTGTAATGCAGCGATTGTTCGAGTATCGACCCGGAGCGGCGATTGAGTTGATTAATTTGGGTCACCGTATTCTCAAAATTCAAATGCAGGACACTGAGCGATAGTGCATACCTCAATCCCTGCACATCGAATGCACGGGCGTGTTGGTATCCTAAGCTGGCATTAGCCGTTTTGGTGATTTGACCTTGCCCGTTGCTAGCCCATTGCAAAGTTGCCATAGCCGAGAGACTTGAATTGACTGAGGATCTGTTAAGGCCATCTATGCCAAAAGTAATGGTTTGATATTGATTACGATTGTCACCACCCATAATACGAATATCTGCCAGTGCGAGTGAAACAGACCCCGAGGTTGTTTCACCTGCCAGTGGTCGCCATGAAGCACCGGCAGTATTGGTAAGGGAAGTGCTGAGACCATTTAAACGGCTATCCCTCACCAATATTGATTGCCCCGCGTTAAGATCAAATGACGATCCATTTTTCAGTGTTTGGGGCGCGTTCAGCGAATGCCCTAATCCACCACTCAAGCTGCGGCTTGAGGGCTGTGTCGTATGGGAGGCGACTGCCGCTGCGGCATTCGCATTCCAGCTGTAAAATGCACTGCCAAGCTGCTGCATATCTGAACGATAATTCGCACTGCCACTACCTGACCGCGATTGATTATCAATCAAACCAACGCGAGTACTTGCATACGCCCCTGCCAATGCATAATTCACATTGGGGCTGGCATTGTAGCTAGCACTAAGATTGCCAGATCGACTCTTCGATTCTGTGCGAGGATTAGCGATTATGGCTGGGCTTATAGTTTCCAGCTTAGAATCGAAATAATTCACGCCAGCTGACAAAAACAAAGGAAGATCTGCGTCTGGCTGCCAAGCGGCCATACTAGTGGCCTGTAAAAAACGATTGTCAATATCGACTAAGGCAAAAGATCTTGTTTTGTCGTACATAGCCTGTGTGTTCAAAGAAAATAGCGTGCTGGGGCGATATGTATGATTCAGAGTGCTACCATGTGTCCGCAAATTCGTATTATTTACAGCAAACTTGCTTTCATTGCGACGCACTTCTGCTCTTAGCGTCTGATTTAAGAACTGGCTGCTTACGTTTGCTTGCTTAGCTATAACTAAATTGTTTCCAGAGGCTGCTATATTTAGATTATTGTAATTGTAGCTCAAGCCAAAGCGAGTTGCATAGCTGGGTAAGCGCTGTTCGTGCTGTAAATTGTAGCGGCTACCAACACTAGCACGACCCACTTGTGAATTGATTGGAAGAATGGTTGAATTACTACGATTATAGTAAGCAATAGTATCTGACAAGCCGCTTAGTGGGCGGTAACTTTGCCGCACATCGGTGCTTTTAGTAATAAAATTGATGGTTGGTACCAATGCCGCACTATTGGTGCGGCTGTCAGAAACCGTGCGTGAAGCGGAAAATGGAAAGCGACTTTGTTGAAACATTGCTAATGAACCACTGCCTACCACAGATGTATCCCTGATTGACTGGTTGCCTGTGTAATTTTTGCCATCGATCACCCCCACCCCCCCTTTTAATTGGGCAAACCAGGGCTGCCAAATATAGGTTGAGGCGCGCAAGTTAACTGCACTGAAACTCCGCGAGAACTTGCTTCCTGGAGTGTAACTTTGCCTACTCGTACCAGCCGATACGTCCCCCCCCCACTCTACAGGTGCCAAGCTAAATCGAAAACCACCCAGTATCGGTGCTTCGTCCTTGACCGGAACATCTACAACTGCTTCACTTTCCTTTTCGGCTGCCTCGTTCAGGTTGACAGCATTGTTTGGCTGAGCAGCGCCTGTTGGACCAGCCGGAGTTGGATCGGCCTGCGCGAGTAGCATCAAGGGTTCGGAAGTTACCTCGACAGCCAGCACTACGTGCTGCCCGCTGAACGACAGAACAATGAAGCTCAGCATCCGTAACGCGCTATTTACACACCCACGTTTTAACATTCCTTTTGACATAACCAGTGCTACACTCCATTTTTTATTCTGTCAGTCTGTCTGTCATACAGATCACACTACAGATCACAAATTTAACGTTATACTTACTTACGGTGTAGTAACACATGAAATATGAAATTAATTCAGCATTTTAATTTTAGCCTCAGCACGTAAACGAGCCACTGTATTTTGCCAGTGTTGTTCTGATTTATTACGGTAGAGCAAATCCTGTGCCCGTACTTGAACTACACTGAAATCCTGCAACGTTCCTTTTGTGCGCTCATCCAATCGATAGATGGCTATTCCTTCCAGCACAGTCAACGGCTCTTCAGGGACGGACAACGTTAATTTATCAATCTTGTTTTCTAGCGCAGCAGGCATCATGCCACGATGCAAATATCCCAAGTCTCCACCCTTGCTAGCTGATTCATGTTGTGAATGTTTCCGCGCCTGCTCGGCAAAGTCAGCACCTTGTTGAATGCGTGCATATATTTCTTGGGCAGATTTTTGCGCCTTCACCCATATCTCCTTTGTTGCGGAGGGATCAACTTTTAAAAGAATGACCGATAAACGTAATTTTTCTGGCTCAATAAACAATTCAGTATTCTGGTCATAAAAACTCCGCACCTCAGCTAACGTGGGTTGCGGAATTGCACGAACAGATTTTTCAAACTGCCCCAATAAACTTTGCTGGTTCACCTGAGTACGTATTGCCGGCAATAATTGCTCGCGTCTTTGTTTCCAATCGGGCATAGCACCGTTCCGTCTGTCATATTCAGCCAATGCTTGTTCAAGTTTTGCTGCCTCAGGTTTAAAACCCTGGCGCTGTGCCTCATCAGTCAGCAATTCGCGATTAATAAACATATCAGCCACTTCTTTACGTACCGCTTCAAGCTGTCCCTCTGGAACTACGCCATGGAAAAAACGCTGCCGAAGAACAGATGAAAAAAATGCGTCATATTCACGCATGGAAATTAACTTGCCATTCACCTCTGCGAACATGGCCTCTTGAGCTGAAGCGGGTATTGAACCAAGGCCAGCCCAAGCCATGCTTGCAGATAGCAAAAGCAGAGCACTTGTATTTATTTTCACAATTTAACTTTAAAGTAAATAGTCAGTGCTCGATCTAGTATTAAGTTATCAAACAACCTTTAGCAGTCTATACATTTTAATGTTGGCAACTTTGTATTGTTGCGACCAGTTGACTGCTATTTGCTTTGCAATTTAACGCTTACTTTGCATGACATGTCAGACACATGCCACTGTTGTTGTTGGCTCCTACGCGACGCAAAAAGGTTCTTTCGGTGCTGTGAGGATCGTGACAAGTGGCACACTCCACTTGATTGGTCGCATACAGCGGCAAGTCAGTCTTTTGAAATCCAGGACCAGAAAGTGAGTCGGGTGTCTGAACGCCAGCAACAGCAGCACCCCCTTCAATCCAAAATCTGCCCGCGCCATTGGTATGCGCTAAAGGAAAGTCATTATCTGCGCAATTGCCAGGAACATTTGGCGTTAGCGTGCCACCGCAGAAATTCATGCCAACTGGATGGTCATTTCTTAAGTCCGTACCCAACATGGTGACAATGGTGGGGTTGAGTGCGCCGCCCGGCATCAAACCGTCAGCGAGTGGGCCAGTCGGGCCAGTCTGACCAGTCCACACTGCGCCAGCCAGTCTTGCACCACCCGGTGCGAAGCCACCAGAGCCAGGAGCATTAATCATATTATCCATAGCCTGCGTACCATCATGGCAAGTAAGGCAGGCCCTGGAAATGCTGCCCGGACCAATGGTTGTGCTGTCCATAGTAGCAGAATTGGTTACCGAGTAAGACTGATACAAAGCAACGCCAGGGGTCGGACTGCCTTTATTCCAAATCGGGGCGGCAATGCTGGTATTAGCCCCGTGCGGAGTATGACAAAAAATGCAAATTTCACCCTGTCCAAAACCGCTGCTCGCTTCGCTGACGAGGTGATTCGTATGCAACCCTGTGGTGCTCAAATTATGCTTGCTGGCCGCAATACCCACCTGAGCCTGAGCCTGAATTGCAACCAAGCTCAAACTGGCAAACAAGAACGTCCAAATGATATGTTTATGAAATGATTTCATGCTAAATCTCCGAATTGTAAATAATTAAAGCAGCCACTAAAAAATTAACTATGCAAACAAAAACAAAAAATTAAGTTGGGTTAGCAAAATCTTTCGTTGCAACATTAGCAATTAAATATGAAAGTCTGATTAAGTATGCTTCACAGACAAACTTATCAGATTTATAAAAGCAGTTTCCGTGCCAAAGAAGCCAAAATTAAGTATTCACAAAAGCCTGCTCTACAGCATTGACCATATACCACCTGCTCTATGGCAGTATAAATGTACCCAGCCCACAATTTCCCGATAGCAAGAAGTTGCATTCAAAATTTGAGAATGCTGCTTTAAGTATTGTATTGAGTACTAAAAATTCTTACCCGTCAGACATTGGATTATTTTAAGTGCCACTCTTCTTCTTGCTACCCGAATAGCCATCTTGCGGACTCAACGCTGCAGGGCGGAAAATATCTATTTTTTTGAATAGTTGATCTACTACATAAACGCGTCCATCTTCATCCACAGCGATACCTGATGGAAGCTTGTAGCGTGCAGGCGACTCCACGTCAGGCGAACCCGAACCTATATGCATAAGCAATTGGCCTTGCGCATTAAAAATCTGAAAATTTGCGAAGATAGTATCAATGATATACACATTGCCATCAGCATCCGCAGCTATTTCTTTAGGGCGCGCGAAGCTTCCCAGAGTTTTGCCTATCTGCCCAAATTCGCGCAGATATTTTCCAGATGGACTGAAAACTTGTACGCGGAAGTTGCCGCCATCCACTACATAAATATTGTTTTCCTTGCCGATTACCACATCGCGCGGCAGATTAAATTGTCCCGGGCCTGAACCACGCTCACCTATGTCAAATAGGAGCTCTCCATTTTTTGCATCCAATACGCGGACGCGATGAGTCGGAATGGCGGAACGCGACCCACCCAAGTCAACCGCATAAATTCTCTGCAACCCATTTATATCGGCTTTCTTTTCTACTGCCAAGCTAATCAATTTACTGAAAAAGGGCGGCTGACCGTCCGCATCTTTATCGCCACTTCGAATTTTAGGAACGCCCAGTTTGCGTAAAAAATTACCATCGCGGTCATACACCATAATTACTTGTACGCCTCTCAACCCCCCGTCCGCCACATAAAGATTGCCCTCTGCATCGACATCTATACCTATCGGGCTAAGCAACGAGGCGGAATTATTTTCGCCAATTGTAAAATAGCGCCCCTCCAGCACGTCAAATACTTTTATCACACGCGAGGCAGGCTCAGAAACAAAAATGCGACCGCGATGAACCGCAATTGCATAGGGCTTCCATAAAACTGCCGCGGTGGGCCCGGTTGTACTTTCGCCTACCAGAAAATCCTTTACCGATCCCATAGATGGTGATTTTTTATTTCCACCGCCTACAATATCGTTATTGCTGAAGATGGTACGCTCGAAATAAAAACGGGGCTGATCAGGCGGCGACGGAAAAACAAGCGGCGTATTTTCAGCTTGATTAGTTGATTTAGGCGCTTGAGCGCATGCAGACAACCCTAAAAGGAACGCAATCCCGAGCCAAACCAAAGGAGCCTGACCATGCACACACTTATTTTTGCTTAAATTGATCATAATTTATATATTCCGCTCTTTACACTTTAACCTGCATGACCTTGATCGGTTAAGGCAATACAACTTAACCAATACCGAAATTCTAACGCTTCTACAAGCAGCTTGCGTGCCAAAAATCCCTATATAGACACTATTAAGAACGTCCTGCACATAAAACTTTCCCGTCAACAAATTTTTTCTTAACCTGCGCCTATTACTGTCGGCTGCCTACTTGGGGAAAATCCATTGTGCGCAAATGGGCCACCCCACCATAACTGCCCACCCATTTACTGCCATCCATAGAGGTTGCCATCGAAAAAACATTATTATCAAACAAACCATCCGACGCAGTCATCACCTTGAATATCCCGTTCTGCCACAAGGCCAAACCCTTGTTTGTGCCTATCCAAAGTTGTTGCTTGTCATCCCGATGCAGCATAAACACGTGATTACCCGGCAGCCCTTCAAATGTGCTGTAATTTGTCCATTTTAGCCCATCATAGCGGGACAATCCACCACCCCATGTGCCCGCCCAAACTTGCCCTGCTTGATCGACTTCCAGCGCGATAATGTAATTAGGATTGTAAGCCACATTAACTGCCTGCAACCCCATTTCCTGCTTTTGTTTAGCGTGATGATCGGAAGCTGGCCCAGGATCGCTTTTGAAATCAATAGCATCTTTAACCTTTTCAAATGGTGTGCCTACGCCTTTAGCATGATTCCAGTTATCCCATTTATTGTTGGCAAAGCGCGCTACGCCCCCTTCTGTAGCCATCCACAGTTCGCCTTTTTTGCCTTCAGCCAATCCGTATACCCAGTCATTGGGTAACCCACCTTTAGTATTTTCGATGGTAAATAAATCCCATTTGGTAGGATCATTTAAATCACCTCCACGCACCCTGTTCACGCCAGACCACGTTGCAATCCATAAGTCGCCATTCGCCACCTCTAATACGTCATATACAAACGCATCCCCCAATCCATCCGGGATGTTGAAATGCTTCCAACTGGAGCTGACTTCATCGAATAATGACAAGCCACCGCCATAAGAGCCAACAGCAATCCTCCCCTTAATCTTGCCCACGAAAAACACACCGTTCGATAACAAGCCGTTAGTTGCGCCAAATATCTTAAACGTATCATCACGCGTATCGTAACGAATCACGCCGCCCGTGGTGCCGACCCAAATCAAGTGCCCATCGGGATAAATTGTTTTAACATTTTTGTTACCAACGCGAAAATGCGTGAATTTTTGCTTTTGATCAAACGCACCTTGTCCTGCCTGCTGCACCTCGGCTGCAACAACCTGCGTGGTTGATACCAATCCGGTTAGAGGTAGCATCCAAGCTATCAATATGAATAATGCCCAATATTTAGTTTTCATATTTTCCATAAGAGGTCTCCAGCTAGGGCTTGGGAAGCGTTGTTAAAGGGGTCAGGCTGTTTCCTATACGGGTTACCCCGCGCCGACTACCAGCCCAAACATCACCGTTTGCTGCCACGGCAAGTGCGTAAACGCTATTACTTAGCAACCCATCCTGCTGTCGGTAGCTACGCCACGTCTTACCATCAAAGCGTGACACGCCATTTTCTGTACCAAACCATAGCACACCCTGATCATCACTGGCTATGGAAAAAACAATATTACCAGCGAGGCCATCTTTACGGGTAAAATTTTTCCAGGTTTTTCCATCAAAGTGCGCCACCCCACCACCCCATGTCCCTGCCCAAATTGTGTTATCTGGGGCGACCAACAAGGCAAACACATAGCCAGGATTATAAGTGGAACCGCTGCTGATCTGCACCGCTAAATCATGCCGCGAGCGCGTACCCAATCCGGTATTGGGGCTGCTGGGCAACCCTTCTGTATTGGGTGCGCCCAAGCCATCCTGATGTGTCCAAGCCCGCCATTTTTCGCCATCGGCTTGCTGATCATCAAAAACCGATATACCACCTTCTGTGCCAAACCAAACCTTGCCCTGCGCATCAACTCCCATACCGTAAACCCATTCATTCACCAGCTCTTTAACATAGGTGGTAAATTTTCCAGTTTTGATGTCGAAACGATTTACACCATACCATGTGCCTATCCACACATCACCCTTTAAATCATTGGCAAAAGAATAAACCCAGTAATCAGCCAAGCCGTGCATGGGGAAATACGTTTTCCACAATCCATCTTTATAGCGCGATGCACCCCCCGCATTTGTACCAAACCATTTGTAACCTAAACTATCAATGCCAACAGCAAAAATATATTCATTGGCGAGACCATGTTTGCGTGTAAATGTATTACGTGGTGTGCTGCTTGCCAGATCAATTTCATGCACACCAACAGAAGTGCCCACCCATAAAGCATTTTTGGATTTTTCGACATGCAGGGCGCGCACAAAAACGTTATCCCCCACTTCAAATGTATCCAGAACCCGCTCAACATTTTGTTTGGCCGCTTGGCTAGCCACACCAGAATCCCGTGCGACCTCATCTGCTGCGCTAGCGAAAGAAAAAACCGCAATGCCAACTAATCCTGATGCTGCAAGCTTAATCCCGTACCACATTTACATCAATGATCGTGCATAGACGATTATATCTCGAATCTGACGATCATTTAGTATCCCAAAAAATGGAGGCATCGCATTTTTTCCAGCGAGAATTTTATCAATCAAGACCGGGTCGGTCTGCGCTAAAATTCCACTACGAGCCAGATTGGGAACCTGTTGCATAAAGCTTATGCCGTTTCCGCCATGGCAACCTGAGCAATGCGCCATATACAGATTTTTTCCATTTGCCATATCTGCTGCCATTGCCTTGTTCGAAAATATAAACAACGAGGTCAACAAAGTGATCGCCAACAAAGTAATGTGCAGTGCACCTGTTGATTGATGGGTAATTCCGGATGCTGCAGTAATTTTGATCATGCCTAGACTCCTTAAAATTGGATATTTATTGCGCTTGTAAAAGTTAATGCCTTGATTGAAATTATCTTACTGCTAATCATCCCCCTTGAGAAATCGATAAAGCGCAGATCTCTTCTTGGCAGATGGTAGTGCATTACCGCGAATCTTAACAGCGCGTGCGGCAATTTCATTCGCCTGATCCGTATCCACAGGCATTCCAAACTGCCCAAAGCGATGTGCATCAGCCAGTGCATCCAGTGCAGGCAGATAATTATTGCCTGCCGCCTGTTTAATCCACCGCAAGACTGCGGGATTTTGCTGTTCTGTGGTAGACAAACCCATTC
>JAKFXW010000061.1 GCA_021731185.1 Gallionellaceae bacterium | reverse complement strand
ACACCCGCCCCGCCCATCGCCATTGAGCGTGGGTCAAAGGAATTAAAGGGCAAGGCCGATGCGACATTACTGCCGATGAGCATAGCCGAAACAAGTACTAGTTTTAAGGGCTTAAGAAACATGGTTTTTCTCCTCGTTGGTTGTTGAGCGCGCCCTGACTAAACTTAGCGCACCGTAATAAAGCTTTTTCCGGCGATACGATGTACATCGGAGCGCAGTTGAGCGACACCACCGCAGAGACATCGTGCCCGAAGGGCGAAGGTAGGTCAACTGCGCATCCGATGGCTGCCGCGCATGGTCTGATTTATCGCAATTTAGAAGAGATGATGCAGGAGCGCGGGGGTGTCGTGTTAAATCAGTTTACGCCTACAATATCAAGCATGCGTCACCGAGTAAACGGCTACATTTTACGCGCCGACTTCCGGTATGCCTCAAACCCATTCACGGCCCGATCGAGCGGGTATTGGAGGTTAAGGAGGGGAGTTCAAAGCCGCGTTTGATGTGGACATACAAAATAAATGCTCACATCGAACGTTTTAACGGGAGTTTGCAAAACAAGTTTGCGGCCTACCACGAAAATTTGCTGTTTACAGACATTGATTTGTTCAACGACAAACTGCTTGATTACCTGGTGTGGTTTAACACCGAGCGTCCTCATTATGGTCTTGGATTATTATCACCTGATAAGTATTTTGAGTATTTGAGAATTAATCATCATAACCAGCGACTTGGTTGTCGTCTTTTGACAACATAGTCGAATGGCTAGTTGTTTCATCAGTGCCATATGTATTGGCGGAAGACATCAAGTTGCCGCCACCCCCCCTTTTCCGGTATAGTTTCCACTGCTGTTAAAACCAAAGAGAGAGCGTGTGTCTGATTAGCAAAACAGTCACACCGCCGAAGGCGCAACACCCGTAATCGCTCAGGCATAATGAATCGTTGGTACAGGCAAATCTGGAGAGCGCTGTTAAACACGGCCACCGAAGGGGCACACGGATTAAGTATTTTAATCTGCAATCTCTCAGGTAAAAGGACAGATGGGCGTAGTAGGATTTTCCTGCTACGCCTTTTTTATTTAATTCAGCAAAGGCAAACATGACACTCAAGCAAACGCCATTAAACGCGGCGCATCGCACAATGGGCGCAAAAATGGTCGACTTCGGCGGCTGGGATATGCCGGTTAATTACGGTTCGCAAATGGATGAGCATCATCAAGTGCGACGTGATGTCGGCATGTTCGACGTGTCGCATATGCGTACCGTCGATATTAAAGGCGGCGACGTGCGCGCATTTCTGCGCTATTTGTTGGCGAATAATGTTGATAAATTGCAATTCAGCGGCAAGGCTTTGTACTCTTGTATGTTGCGTCCAAACGCGGGAGTCATTGATGACTTGATTGTGTATTTTATGGATGAGCAGTGGTTTCGCATCGTGGTGAATGCGGGCACGGCGGATAAAGATGTGGCGTGGATGAAAGAGCAGGCCGCAAAGGTTGCGCCCAGCCTGACTCTCACCCCACGCATGGAACTGGCAATGGTCGCGGTGCAAGGGCCGAACGCGCGCGAAAAAGTGTGGCAGGTGCTGCCACAAACCAAGGCTGCCACCAGTGAATTGCAAGCGTTTCAGGCGGCAGATTGTGGCGAATATTTTATTGCGCGCACAGGCTATACGGGCGAAGATGGCTTTGAAATTATTCTGCCTGCCAGCAAGGTGGAAAGTTTTTGGAAAGCCTTGCATCAAGCAGGCGTAGCACCGATTGGTTTGGGCGCACGCGACACCTTGCGTTTGGAAGCGGGCATGAATTTATATGGTCAGGATATGGATGAGACCATAAACCCGCTGGAAGCTGGCTTGGCGTGGACGGTGGATTTAAAAAGCGAGCGTGATTTTATCGGCAAAGCCGCACTGCTGGCAAATCCTCCCACGCACAAAATGGTCGGGCTGGTGTTGCAGGATCGCGGCGTGTTGCGCGGACATCAAGTGGTGCATACCGCAGCGGGCGAGGGCGAAATTACCAGCGGCAGTTTTTCGCCGACGCTGAATTTGTCTATCGCCATGGCGCGAGTGCCACGCGATGTGCAAGTGGGTGACGTGGTGCAAGTTGCCATACGCGATAAAATGTTGGCAGCCAAGGTGGTGAAATATCCATTTGTACGCAATGGTAAAGGTTTAATTTAATAATTTTATTTAAGGGAATAAAAATGAGCAATCCAACAAATTTAAAATATACCGCCTCGCATGAGTGGATAAAAACTGAAGCCGACGGTACGATTACCGTTGGCATTACGCAACATGCACAAGAGCTATTAGGCGATATAGTGTTTGTAGAAAGCCCGGCTGTTGGGCGCAACGTGACTGCCAAAGAAGAATGCGCGGTGGTGGAATCGGTCAAAGCCGCCGCCGACATTTACGCGCCTGTGAGCGGCATCGTAGTCGTTGGCAATTCGGCATTGGACAGCACGCCTGAGCTTATCAACTCTGAGCCGTATGCGGCTTGGATATTTAAGATGAAGCCCAGCAACATGGCCGATGTAAATAGCTTGATGGATGCGGCGGCGTATCAGGCACATGTAAATAGCGAAGCGCATTAAAACTGGGAAGGGATTAAGGGTGAAGGGGGAAGAGTGGTGTACTTTGCTTTACCCTTAAGCACCGCAGGTGCGCCCCCTTAACCCTTCTCGCTGTTACCCTTTCCCCCTTTTCCGAAAGCACTTTAGAAATGATCACCACTGATAAATTTGTAGATCGCCATAACGGCCCCAGCGAAAAAGATGTCGCAGCCATGCTCCAAAAAATTGGAGCAAAATCGGTTGATGAGCTAATCGATCAAACGATACCCTCTGCTATACGTTTGAAAAAGCCGCTGAATTTGCCACAAGGCTTGTCTGAATACCAATACCACAAACATTTGCGCGGCATGGCTGCAAAAAACAAGGTGTTCAAATCGTATATTGGGCTGGGCTATTACAACACCATCGTGCCGCCCGTTATTCAACGCAATGTGCTGGAAAATCCCGGTTGGTATACCGCTTACACGCCTTATCAGGCCGAGATTGCACAGGGTCGTTTGGAGGCCTTATTAAATTTTCAAACCATGATTATGGATTTAACCGGCATGGAAATCGCCAATGCTTCATTGCTGGATGAAGCCACTGCGGCGGCTGAAGCGATGGCAATGCTGTTTAGTACGCGCTCGCCGGAAGCTGTGAAAAATGGGGTGAATAAATTTTTCGTGTCCGATGATTGTTATCCCCAGACTATTGACCTGTTAAAAACCCGATCCGCACCTATGGGCATCGATCTGGTCATTGGGAATTTTAAAACAGTGGATTTGAGTGCTGGAATTTATGGCGCATTGTTGCAATATCCTGGTGCGGATGGCACGGCGCATGATTTCAGCAGCTTTGTAAAAGTGGCGAAAGAAAAAGAAGTTTCCATCGCCGTGGCGACTGATATTTTAAGTCTAGTGCTGCTCACGCCGCCCGGTGAATGGGGCGCAGACGTGGTGGTTGGCAGCACACAGCGCTTCGGTGTGCCGATGGGTTATGGCGGGCCGCACGCGGCGTATTTTGCTTGTCACGATAAGTTTAAGCGTTCCATGCCGGGGCGCATTATTGGCGTGTCGGTGGACGCGAATGGTGGCGCGGCATTACGCATGGCTTTGCAAACACGCGAGCAACATATCCGCCGCGACAAAGCCACCTCGAACATTTGTACCGCACAAGCTTTGCTCGCCATTATGGCCAGCATGTATGCGGTGTATCACGGTCCGGCGGGTATGAAAGGTATCGCGCAGCAAGTGCATTTTACGGCGGTAGCATTAGCCGCAGAGTTAAAAAAGCTGGGTTACAAAATTGCTGATGGAATTTATTTCGATACGATCAAAATCGCTGTAGCAGACCATGCAAAAATTAAAAAACTGGCCGAAGCTGCACAAATAAATTTCCGTTATACCGAGCAGGCACTGACTATATCGGTAGATCAAACCACCGATGCGGAAGACTTAAACGCCATCATCGCGGTGTTTGCAGAAGCCACAGGCAAGGCGGCGACGCAGGTGACCGAGGTGCAAATTAGTGCCCAAAAATCACTCATCAGCAAATCGCTTATCAAAAATCGCACCTCAGCGATTTTGCAGCATCCGGTTTTCAACACCCATCATTCCGAATCGGAAATGATGCGCTACATCAAAAAATTAGAGAATAAAGATTTATCGCTCGTACATTCCATGATTTCTTTGGGCTCGTGCACCATGAAGTTGAATGCAGCCTCCGAACTCATGCCGATTACCTGGCCGGAATTCGCCAACATTCATCCCTTCGTGCCGGTTAATCAAGCCGCTGGCTACCAGGAAATAATCGAAGAGCTAGATATTTTATTAAGCGAAATTACCGGCTTCGCCAAAATGAGCTTTCAGCCTAACAGCGGCGCGCAGGGCGAATATGCGGGGTTGTTGGTGATTCAGGCCTATCATCGTGCACGGGGCGATGCTCATCGCAATATCGCGTTAATCCCCACGTCGGCGCACGGCACCAATCCGGCTACTGCGGCGATGTGCGGTATGAAAATTGTGCTGGTTAAGTGTGACAAAAATGGCAATATTGATGTGGATGATTTGCGTGAAAAAGCACAGCAGCACCAAGAGAATTTATCTTGTCTGATGGTCACCTACCCCAGCACGCACGGGGTTTATGAAGAGAGCATCATCGAAATCACCAGCATCATTCACGCTAATGGAGGCCAAGTTTATATGGATGGCGCGAATATGAATGCACAAGTAGGCTTAACCAGCCCGGGCAATATCGGCGCGGATGTGTGCCATTTAAATCTGCATAAAACGTTTGCTATTCCACATGGCGGCGGCGGGCCCGGTATGGGGCCGATAGGCGTGGCTAAGCATCTGGTGCCCTATTTACCATCACATTCGCTCATTAAAACAGGTGGCGAAAAAGGTATTCATGCGGTGTCTGCTGCACCTTATGGCAGCGCACTGATATTATTGATCTCTTATGGCTATATCAAAATGCTGGGCGGTGAGGGCGTAACGGAAGCCACTCGCATGGCGATTTTGAATGCAAATTACATTAAAGAATCGCTCAAAGATTATTACCCTACCTTGTATAGCGGAAAAAATGGTCGCTGCGCGCATGAAATGATTTTGGCTTGTGCCTCGTTCAAGCGCGATGCGGGCGTGGAAGTGGGCGACATTGCCAAGCGTTTGATGGATTATGGCTATCACGCGCCGACGGTTTCATTCCCCGTGGCGGACACCTTAATGGTCGAGCCAACTGAGAGTGAATCTAAAGCCGAGTTGGATAAATTTTGCTCGGCTATGATCGCCATACGCAAAGAGATTGACGAGATTATTTTGGGTGTGGCGGGCAAAGAAGATAATGTGCTGAAAAATGCACCGCACACTGCCAAATCCTTAATCACTGATCATTGGACACACACTTATTCGCGTGAAAAAGCAGCCTATCCTCTGCCTTGGGTGAAAGACAGCAAATTTTGGCCCAGTGTGGCGCGTGTGGATAATGTGCGCGGTGATAAATATTTGGTGTGCTCATGCCCGCCGATAGAGTCATATGCAGAAAGCGTTACTACAGTAACCGAAGTGACCGCCGTTTAATTGATTAACCACTAATTTATCAACCATAAGGAAACTATCATGACCAAAGATATCGCAAACAAAACCACAGCCACGAAGAAAAAGCATTTATAATTTTCGCGTTTCACAAATATTTTTAGACTATATTTTTTAAAGGAGAATCAAATGGCAACTTATGCATGTGCGAAATGCGGGATGAGTGTTAATGCAACGTGTGCGAAGTGTGACGCACCGCTGGTTAATGACAGCTTAGATCTTGGTGGCGGAAAAACAGTACAAGTTTCAAAATGCCCAAACGGTCACGGGAAAATTAAATCCCCCATGTGCTGCGGCGAAGATATGACCTGCACGATTTAGTGTCTGACGGCTTCACAACAGGCCATGTTCAGCCACGAAGAATTATCGGGTGGATTGCCGCGACATGCATTAATGGCACTTCTAATAATTCGTCATTCCCGCCTGCGCGGGGATGACGACAAACAGTTTTGCATATCCCCCTTGGGGTGATGATATTGCGGCCATCGTTCTGATAGCGTTATAGTTGTAATAACCGTCACACACTCGGAGAAAAGCCATGTCCTTTCAGCCCTTAAAACTAGCCCTTGTTCCCTCATTGTTGGTAGGCAGCAGGCCGCATCGGCCTTGCCCTTTAAACTCCTTTAACCCCCGATCAATGGCCATGGGCGGGGCGTCGTCGTTATCATTACACCCTTGAAGCCGCTGGTAGCAGCCAAGCTGGGCAAGCCAATAGGGTTGTCCACGCTATATCTGATGCTGTCACGCCACGGCTGGCGCAGATTCGCGCCGAATATCGCGCAGACATTGTGAATAGTAAACGCAATGTGGCTTCGCCAGGACTGGGGTTGGCCTTATTCAAAGTGGTGCATGTTGATATTGCGGTGGCTGGAAACAAAAATGAAGCGGGGGCATCGTTTCAGTTAGGTATGCGGTTTTAATCCAAATAAATTATTCCAGTTTTCAATAAAAAAGAACTTACAAAGTCTTTGCGTGTTCGGCCAAATACTTCGCCACCCCTGCTGCGTTTTCTTGCATGCCCGCCTTGCCCTTGCGCCAACCAGCCGGGCAAACTTCGCCGTGTTCTTCGTGAAATTGCAGTGCATCGACCATGCGCAACATTTCGTCTATATCTCGTCCCAGCGGCATATCGTTCACCACCTGATGTCGCACGATGCCCGCACGGTCAATTAGGAACGAACCCCGGTAGGCTTCGCCGCTTTCGGCCTCGACATTGTAAGCTTGGCAAATTTCATGCTTGATGTCCGCCACCAGCGGGTAGCGTACCTGACCAATGCCGCCTTTATCAATAGCAGTATTTTTCCAGGCGAAATGCGTGTGCTTAGAATCAATGGACACACCTATTACCGCCACATTGCGCTTTTTGAAATCATCCAGACGATGATCGAACGCAATCAACTCCGAAGGGCAGACGAAAGTAAAATCCAGTGGGTAAAAAAATATCACTGCATATTTACCATCGATATGTTTTTTCAAATTAAAATTATCATTGAATTTATTGTTGCCCATCACCGCAGCGGCAGTAAAATCAGGGGCGGGTTTTCCTACTAATACAGCCATGGTTTTCTCCTTAAATTATAAGCATCTTTTAAAATTACGAGCATCTTTTAAAATTCAACACCATCACAATACTTTGTTCGCACTTCGTCTCGTTTAAGACTTTGAATTTTTAGAGCCCCCCAATAAGTTTATTGGGGGGGTAAATTTATCGAGTTGAGGTGTAACTGTCAACTTTAATCCAGATAATCCATTAGATGATTTTTGCCTGAATCGGCAACACAGGCGGATGCTTGGCATTCGCCCACAAACCCTGCCAACATAAGTAGCTCGACAAAGGCTTGGTCTCCCTTGGATTGCTTCAGAATGCGGTCTCGCACGACATGAATCGGACGCGGTAAATCCCCCACGTGACGAACGGTGCGCCAAGCTTCTTGCCTAACACGGGTAAGTAATGCCACGGATCACACACCAATTGATCGCGCTCAAAGGATCGGGGATATGCGGCAATGACTTCACCCTGAGCCACAACGCGCACCTAGTCTGCCGTGGTGTGCACGGAAACGGCCTAGCCAGCAAAACTAGCAGGTACGCTATAGCGGTTACGATCCACTTTGACTAGGCAAGTGGAGGACACCCGCATTATATGTTCGACATCACCATCTAAAGTGCGCGGTAATTGGGCGCAAAAACGGCTGTCTGGAAGTAAAGCATTCTGCAATAGTCCATTGCTTCCGTACTGGGTGACTACGTTGCGCCGACTCCTTGCAACGAATAGCGAGCGCAGTGGGATGCCGCAAAAATATTCGACTTGCCAGCCAAATTTACGCTAATTTATTCGTCTTGAGGAGAATCTAATGGAAAATCTCGAATAAGTCTGCGCTTCTTTATATTTTTAATCCGCACGTTATAATGAAACATATCTTGACGTGGGTAAAATTCCCACGTATTATCTGCTTGGGTGAAAAATATTCGCCCCTGTTTTTATGGGCAGATGTTGGATGACTAAACTTTATTTTATGAAAGTATGTAATTGAAAAAAAACAGTAATATATTGTATGTATTATGAGCATTTACGTTCTGACCTGCGAATGAGTGCATCTGTAATTTTTTGGGAATTTGGTATGATTTACTCAGAGAAGATACCAAAAGTGAGGGCGTTCAATCAAAAGCATTGACCCAATATGTTGATAACTTGGGACGGGAAAGGCAGGAGTTGGTTTAATCAAAAATACGACGAAATAGCAATAAATAACAAAACTTGTGAGGATGACATGTCTAAAGCAAATTACAGTATCAACCAGGTGAATAATATAAATATTTTACCTGTCAGCCGCGAACGGATGCTTCGTGCCAAGGTTGCTTATACGCCGCGGCATGTCAATCTCAAAGCGGCGGTAATGTTGCTGGTGGGCGATGATGTTGTGCCTAATGTCGGTGACTTGGTGTTGGCGCGGATAGAGAAGATTGGTCAGCACGGGGCTCTGGAACTAACCACTGGCCGCCGTTCATCTTTGTTTCCCGGGGATGAGATTGTGGTGTGTTATGGTAACCGCTATGCCCCCGATCAGTTTGAGGCAGAGGTGCCACATAATTTGGCAGCTTGCCATCTGGTAGCGGCAGGCGGAATTGCTGCACAGGCATTGTCCTGGCATGCCAGTATTAAGCCACCTACGGCAATTGTTCCGATTGGTCTGCTGGCTGATGTCAATGGTCAGCGCATCAATCTGTCCAGTGCTGCTGTAGCTAAACCGGGGCAATCCTATCCTTTGCCCTATACGTTGGCTGTGGTCGGCACTTCGATGAATGCGGGCAAGACTACTACGGCGGCTAATTTAATTTATGGTCTCACGAACGCTGGCCTGAAGGTGGGTGCAGCCAAAGTAACAGGCACAGGGTCGGGTAAGGACACCTTTTTTATGGGTGATGCTGGAGCCAGACCCACCCTTGACTTCACAGATGCTGGTTTTCCTTCCACATTCCGTTTAACAACGGCAGAAGTGGAGGGCATTTTTACTACGTTGACCAATCATCTAGCAAAGGCTGGAGTGGATGTGATTGTATTGGAAGTGGCAGATGGTCTGTATCAGGAAGAAACGGCGGCGCTGCTTGGTTCGTCGACATTTAAAAAATTGGTAAATAGTGTGATTTTTGCTGCGGGTGACGCAATGGGTGCAATGGCTGGAGTGGAGTGGCTGCACCGCAAAGGTCTTCCGGTGGTCGCCGTAAGTGGCCTGTTGACAGCGTCGCCACTGGGGGTTATTGAGGCTGCTAACGCGACAGGCATGTTGATTATTGACAAAAATATTCTGCGAGATGTCGCTATTGCAACCAAACTTGGGATACCCATCAAAATTGAACCGTCCTCCTGAAAATATTCCTCAAACCTTACAGGGGCCCCGTCGCATTCTGCTTGGCCGATTGGTTGCCAATGGTCTGGCTCAGGCGGGAGTCGCGGTGGGTACTGCATGGCTGATTAAGCTGGTATTCGACCACATGATGATGGTGCAGGGTCATGCAGTTGACCATGAATTGATTTGGGAAGGATTTGGATTATTGATGGCAGCAGGCCTTATCGCCTGGTTGCGAATGATGGAACGAGTTGATGCCGAGCGCATAGGACAGGGCTACGCCTTGGAGGTGCGCATGGTGCTGTACGATCGCCTTAATTCACTGGCACCGCGTGCGCTGCAAAAGCGCAGTCAGGGTGGGGTAGCACTACGTTTTGTGGGAGATATGACGGCATTACGTCGCTGGGTTAGCTTAGGGCTGGCGCGTCTAGCTGTAGCTGTTGTGATGACAGTAGTCGTTTTATCGGCACTTGCAGCAATCAATTGGTTGCTGGCATTAACAATTACTGTAGTGTTGTGCATTGGCGCCAGCGTCGCCTTTAATATGGGTAAACGATTACGTATAGCGGCTCGTGAATCTAGACGGCGCCTTTCGCATCTTGCTGCAAACGTCAATGAAAAAGTAGTGACCATCGATGTAGTGAAGATGTTCGGTCAATCTAAGCGTGAACGCAAGCGTATTTCGCGTCAGGGAGAGCGCCTTTATGAAGCAATGGTGGATCGAGCGCGGGTAGCGGGGCAGATTCTGGGTGTAACTGAGGCGACGGTGGCACTCGCCTCGGCGGCCGCACTGTTGATGGGCGTATTTGAAGTGGCCGCCGGGCAAGCCAGTGTCGGCACAGTGGTAGCGGCCATGACTCTCGTTGGCATATTGATGTCGCCTTTGCGCGATCTAGGTCGTGTACAGGAATATTGGCACGGCGCGCAAGTCTCTCGGGAAAAACTTCAGGAATTTCTCGACTCTCCATCGTTGGTTATGGATGCCCCCGATGCACCAGATCTTCAACTGGGTCCAGGTCGCCTGGAGTTTGCTGCCGTGAGCGTGGCAGGTGGTGTGGATCAGGTAGTAGCGACCGTTGAGCCGGGCACGGTAGTAGCGCTGGTCGGCCCCAATGGCGCGGGCAAGTCAACTTTACTATCACTGGCTGCGCGTCTAATTGATCCAGATCACGGCGTAATGCTGCTAGATGGCCAGGATTTAGCTAAGCACAGCCTGGTTTCAGTACGTCGTGCAATTGGCATGGCAAGCCCTGATTTGCCGCTGTTGCGCGGCACGGTGGAGAGAAATCTGCGGTATCGCTGGCCGGAGGCTCCAGAGGAGGAAATTGCTCGGGTGCGAGCATTATGTGGGGTAGACGAAGTGCTGGCTGAATTGCCTGATGGCGAAAAAACCCGCGTCTCGGAAGGCGGTATGGGTCTTTCGGTGGGGCAACGTCAACGCATTGCCTTGGCCCGTGCGCTGCTCGGCAATCCACCGGTGCTGTTACTCGACGAAATTGATGCCAATCTTGATCCCAAAGCGAATGCAGTGGTGGATCGAGTGTTAACCGAATACCAAGGCACAGTTTTGCTAGTCACTCATCGCATGGATCATCTGGCGAAGGCGGATGTCATCTGGTACATGGAATCCGGGCGGGTGGTTGAGGCGGGGCCACCTGCAGAGGTCTTGTCTGGAAATGGAGCAACGGCGCGTATGTTTCACCAAATTGATCTAGCGAAAAGAAGTTGAAAGAATTTATTTGGAAGGTAATATTTTTGGGAGTAATACTTATGTGTGCCGATACTGCATCGGTCATGGCTGCGCAAACAGATATTAGCAAGGCTCGACATGACAATCTCGTCCACTCAGGGGTGATCTTGGATCGAATGCTTGGTGATACCACTCGCCAGCATTATTTGCTTTATGTGCCGAAGAAAAGTAGTGTCGCCAATGCGCCGATTTTTGTCACGGTACATGGCATTTCCCGTAATGCGCGTGAGCATGCCAAGCGCTTTGCGCCATTCGCTGAACGTTACGGAGTCATATTGGTAGCTCCCGTTTTTTCGCAAGATCGTTTCCCTGATTATCAACGACTGGGGCGCAAGGATAAAGGTGAACGAGCAGATATTGCTTTAAATAACATTATCGATGAAGTGGGCCGTTTAACGGGTGCCAAAACTGACAAATTATTCTTGTTTGGATATTCCGGTGGGGCTCAGTTTGTGCACCGCTATGCTATGGTGCATTCTGATCGAGTTGCGAAGCTCGTGCTGGGTGCGCCTGGCTGGTACACTTTCCCTGATCCAACTGTAAAATTCCCCAGGGGTATAGCACAGACGAAAAGTTTACCAGATGTCACTTTTGATCCAAAAAGTTTCCTGACCATCGACACCTGCGTACTCGTCGGCGAGCGGGATGTACGACAAGATGCAGCACTGAATAAATCTGCAAAGATAGTACAACAGCAGGGAGAAAACCGCCGTACGCGTGGTGGGCAGTGGGTTGTTGTGATGATGGCTGCAGCTCGATCACATGGTTTAGAGACACCCTACACTTTTAAGACAGTGCCATTTTCCCGGCACTCTTTTAGCCAGAGTATGAAACGAGGGAAAATGGGGGAGATGGTTTTTGAATGCCTGTTTGGCGTTGCAAAGTGAAAAATTTTCCAGTCGTTTTAATCATAACCGCACTAGTGGCCAGCCCAGTTTCTGCCGAGGATAGGTCAAACACGGCAACACCGGACGATAATTCTCCACCCCCACAAATCACTATTGGCCTCAGGTCAATAATTAAGAAAACCGTTGTAGCACCCCCCCCGCCTTCATCTCAATTCACCTACAAAGTCGGCGGATTGCTTATGTACGATGCCGTGTGGTATCAGGGTAATGACGCGTTGCAGGGGATAACGACAGGCTATACCGATAAGACCGGCTTTCGTCGCGCGCGCCTTTTTGTACGGGGGAGAGCATATAGGGATTGGGGTTACAATATGACACTGGAATTCTCTGATGCCTTAAATAATTCCAGCAAGGGCAACCCTATCAATATTTTGCAGACGTTTATTTCCTATTCGGGCTTTAGGACGGTAAAGATCAAAGCAGGACAGTTCTTTGAACCCTTCAGTCTGGAAGGCGCTGACAGCTCCAACACCATCACCTTCATGGAACGCGGCTTGCCATACACATTTTCCCCCTCAAGAAGTGTAGGCATCGGTATTTCCATCGCTCCTGCAAGAAAGGTTTACCTAGAAGCGGGGGCATTTAAGGATGATCTTAACGCCTCCAGCAATCTAAAAAGAGCGTTCACCGGGCGAGCAGCCTACGCTCCCATCAATACAAAAGGCAGGACACTGCATTTTGGTACGGGAGTCAGTTACCGTGTGCCAATAGAAAACACGCTACGCTACCGCGCGCGCGCAGAGTCTGATCTAGCGCCTGCCTGGTTCAGCACGGGAACCATCAGAAATGTCGATCATATCGTGTTGACTGGCCTGCAAGCTGTTGCTGTCGAAGGGGCTGTTTCTTTGCAGGCGGAATATGTGCGCTCCGATGTTAGCCGTAGTAATGACAGGCAGGGGCGGACTATCGACGGTTATTACGTCTATGCCAGTTGGTTTCTGACCGGAGAGTCGCGTCCTTATCGAAATGGTGGCTTTGCCAGAATTAAACCTAAAAACAGTGGGGGTGCGTGGGAAGTCGCGGTACGAAAAAGTGCTATTCAAGATTGGAATGGTCAAAGATTGAATGACTTCACTCTGGGGTGCAACTGGTATATAAACAAGGACGCCCGTTTAATGGTAAATTATGTGTATGCCAATTATAAAGAAAGTATCGCGCACGGCAATGCGAATATCTTTCAAATACGTGGTCAAATAGATTTTTAATCTGTGGGGGATAAGCCCTGAGGTAAGTTTAGAAAAAAAGTGACATAAAGCCTGTCATGCAAGCTGTCAATTGCTGCACGGGGGTTTCTTCTTCAGTGATACTATCCGAATCTAACGAGGCTGCAGAAAAAGTCATCCATCCCCGCATCTTGCCGTGAACTTGCAGCGACAACTTTTGAACACGCGATGAACCACCTGATCGACAAGGAGCCTGATCTATCCGGATCGGATTCCCTATTTTTATTTTCACCAACACGTGGCATCATTCGTTACGCCGTCGCGCGTATTCCAGTAAAGAGACAATCACCACTGCCGCAAAAATGTCCGCAGCCAAATCTTGCAAGCTAGCTGATCGCCCCGGTAGAAAAAACTGCCGAAGTTCATCGGCTGCTCCGATAGCACTCACAATCATAATAACCAACAACGGGTGGCCTCGTTGAAAGGACAGCCACAACAGTACTGCAATTAAGCCAAAGGTGGCAAAGTGGGCAACTATGTCCAGCGATCCGGGAAACAACTTTACCGCAATCGGTTTTGCACCCATCCAAAACAGGCTGATGACAATGAGCAACGCACCAGCGAAGCAGGCAAGACGAAAAATACGGCTATCTCTTATCACGATCATTCTTGATCCCACTTTTTGTGGGGGAGAAGTTGTCTGAACAGAATTCGGTTTGACAGGTAACATGAATAGCCTCTTCAATGAGTAACGTGGGACATCAACTGCCACCTCCAAGCATCACGGCATTATCCTCAATACCGAATTGCGTTTGCCGTGACCTGCGCGGCTGGGGTTGAGCAAGACTAACATTTAACGGGCTGTCCGAATTTGCGAGGCCATCTCTCATTGAATTAATTCTTCCTTCGCGCTACGGTTTTTTATTAACCTGATAAAAATTAATTAGCCCTTTCGTCGATTCATCCATGCTATCGGTTGGAGCATCGGTTTGTAACTGCCGCAAAATATTGCTGGCTAATTGCTTACCCAACTCCACCCCCCACTGATCAAACGAGTTGATATTCCATATCATACCTTGCACAGTCACCTTGTGTTCATAGAGCGCCAGCAACGCCCCTATCGTGTAGGGATCAAATATTTTACAGAGGATAGAATTGCATGGTTTGCTTCCATGGAATGTTTTATGTGGCAGCAGCTCTGCTATTTGTTCTTTACTGAGCCTTTGTGCAAGTAATTCGGCATGAGTTTCTTTGTAGGTACGACCGCGCATTAATGCTTCCCCTTGCGCAAAAAAATTAGCCAGTAAGATTTCATGGTGACTCCCCATTGGGTTGTGCGATTGGCAGGCTGCAATTAAATCCACAGGCACCCTTTGTGTGCCCTGATGCAGTAGTTGAAAAAAAGCATGCTGTGCATTGGTACCGGGCTTGCCCAGCAATGTTGCGCCTGTTGCATAATCTAACTCCTCGCCGGTACTTGCCACACTCTTACCCAAACTTTCCATATCAAGTTGTTGCAAATACACAGGCAGGTGCTTGAGGTATTGATCGTATGGAACTACAACGTTGCTGCGAACGCCCATAAAATTGATATGCCAAATTGCAATCAATGCCATCAGTACGGGCATATTTTCTGTTAAAGGGGCGGTTCTAAAATGTTCATCCATCGCATGTGCGCCACTTAGCAGCGCGGTGAAATTATCCATCCCAACGGTAAGTGCTACTGGCAAGCCAATAGCCGACCACACAGAGTAGCGCCCACCGACCCAATCCCATAATTCAAAAATATTTTCATCACCATATCCAGCTTGTTGTGCTACTTGAGGGTTTGCTGTTACAGCCACAAAATGTTGTGCCAATAACGCCTCTTCATGACAGTTGGTTTTTAGCCAGGCGCGAGCTGATGCGGCATTCACAGATGTTTCTTGCGTGGTGAATGTTTTGGATGAAACAATGAACAATGTTGTTTCTGGATTAACTAGGACTAACGTATCGTGCAAATGTGTGCCATCAATGTTGGATACATAGTGCACACGAAGCCCTTTTTTCGCATATGGCTTGAGTGCTTCTGATACCGTAACTGGCCCGAGGTCTGAGCCACCAACACCTATATTCACGATGTCCGTGAAGCGTCGCCCGCTATAGCCCGTGCGTGAGCCACTCGTAATCGCATTGCAAAAAATACGCATTTGTTCCAACACGCGACGCACTTCAGGCATGACATCCTGACCATCTACATAAATTGGTCGTGCACTTTGGTTGCGTAATGCTGGGTGTAATGCGGCACGATGTTCTGTGTTGTTGATTTGTTCACCGTTAAACATGTTTTTTATTTTTTCGGGTAGTCTTTCCTGCTGTGCGAGCTGAAGCAGCAATTCGCGTGTTTCATGCGTAACAAGATTTTTTGAGTAGTCAAATAACATACCGTCCAAGTGTACTGAAAAATCTTTAAAGCGCTGGGGGTATTTTAAAAATAAATCTCTGACATGCGTAAATTCGAGAGTCTTGGCGTGGGACTGGAGAGCCTGCCAACATATAGATTGTGATAATTTTGTACTCATTATTTTAGGCAAATATTATGTAATGGAAGGTGTGCTCAAATGGAATTTTATGATGCAATCTATTTGCTATGTTAAAGGATGGGAAATTCAACCACGCAAGTCGAATAAAACTGGTTCTACAAGTTGACTCAATATAAAAATATTCCATGCTGGCCATAAGCCCCCAGCATAATTTCCTTTATGCTTTGTTAAATACGGTTCCGATCAGATTTGCTTTTGACAGATGACGAAGACTATCCTCAATTTCACGCTTGGACGACATGCCATTGGCAAAAACCATCAGGATGCAGTCAATCTGGGGCAGTACGGATATGGCATCATCGCTATGCAGCAAGGATGGCAGGTCAAAGATGATAATGCGCGATTCGTAATGTTCGCGCAGTTCTTTAATCAAGATCGAAACCCTTCTTGATGACAGTATTTCGGATGGGTTGCTGACTGCGTGCATGGTCGGCAGCACGACCAATCTCGGTATATTCGGATTAACCAGAATGTCGGGTAGTTCGGCATCTCCGTTCAGCAGGTCATTCAACGACTTTTCCATGGTTATGCCAAGGTACTCACTTATTTTGGGTTGGCGTAAATCGAAGTCTACCAACATGGCGGTCTTGTTGGTTTTCTGGGCGATGCTCATAGCCAGGTTGATGGCGATCACAGTTTTACCGACTGCGGGGGTGGGTGATGTAATGGCCAGTGTACGCCAGCCTTTTTCTTCCATCTTCTGCAAAATCTGAGTACGCAACACATCGAAGGTCACGCTCGTTGGATCGTTTTTGTTAAAAGCAAATATGCGGTTTTTTTCCAGATGCGCAATGTTCAGCGAAACTACCCGTGTCTTCTTGTAGTTGATTTTATCCAGCACTTCAGTGGGCTGCTGAGAGGCAGGCTTGTACGATGCAGGCACGCTTGCTGGCTGTTGTGTCTGGACAACCTTAGCATCTTCACTCGGATGTTGATTTTTGGCCTTTTCTATGGCGTGTTTGATGCGCTCCATTTTTACCTCAAGTATTTATATGTTAGTGGGAATAGCTAAAAAATATTTTGCATACGGGATGAGTTAAACCATATAAACGGTGAACTTAACTATTTATTCTGGTGGTAACTGTCTCGCCTCTTTCTGCTTCACGGGTAAAAATAAGGTTTTTACATTTCCTATATCAAGCTGGAAAAAATTTTAGCTACTAACAAGTTCAAAGCATGTACAAGAAATACAGTGCTATCGCGACTATGATCACAACGCAAACGGTTAGGATGATTCCCAGTTTAAGCAGGCGTTTTTTACGGCTCCATTCTTCCTGGATGATCAAATAAGGAATAACGACCAGCGGACGTTGACCCAGCACATGCTCCAATGCATCAACCCCGCGTATCTTGGAATCGAAGGATGCCATCATTAGAAGCATTCCTACCGACGATGCAATAGCAAGGAAAAACCCCAGGGCAACAATTTTAACTCGATTAGGTTTAAAAGCTTTTTCCGGCATGATTGGGGGTTCCAACAAGATGAAGCGCTCTGACTTGTTTTCATTTTCCAAGCTTTCAGAAATTTGCGCAGTTATCTGTTTGCTGCGGAGCTCTTCATATTTTTTTTGCACACTATCACGATCACGAATGAGGACATCCAGACCTTGCGCCGCTTTGGGTGTCAACACCATGGCAAGTTCGTTTTCTGAAATTTTTCTTTCTAGCGCTTTTTTCTGATTGACCAGCGATGCCTGTCTGCTTATAGCCGATGCCATTTGAGCCTCTATCTTGAATATCTCCAGTGTCGGTGCATTCTCTGGGACATTTGCTGCTTCAGAAGTTTGGGGCTCCTTCTCCAGTGCATCTATTTTGCGCTTGAGTGCTTTCATGTCGGGATGGGACTCATTATAGGTGGCAGACAATTTTGCATATTCAGCCTTGAGTGCTGGTAACGTTTGTGGCAAATCATCTCCCATACCTGACTTGGCAGCGGATAGCTCGACCTCCAGTGAATTCAGCTCATTTTTAGTGGCCTGGAGATCTCGCACTACCTCGCGCAAATCACCTTCAGCACGAGCCAACATGGTCATTCTCAGAGTTAACTGCTCTGGTAGATTATTGCTATTTTGCTGCTTGTACTTAGCTATCTGCTGCTCTATACGCTCAACTTCCAACCTTAGCTTGTTCGCTTCCTCCGTAAGAAAAGTGGTGGTTTCAGTCGCACCCTCGGTTCGCAATTTGACGTTCCAGTCCAGAAACAGGGTAGTGAGATCATTGGCGACCTGATAAGCCACCTCTCGGTGTTTGTCTTCGAAAGACAGGGTGAAGGCAATGGTGGATTTCACACGGCTGTTGCTAGACAGAGCATCGGAACTGAGTAGTTCAATATTTACCCGATTTCGCATCGCTTCAATTAATTCGGAGCTGGTCATGGTGCTTGAGCTATCCTTGAACAGGCTGTGCTTGTTGGCAATGCGCAATAAACTGTCACGCGTCATCACCCGCTGTTTGATGATGCTGATCCGCTCATCAATTTGATTTTTGATCGCAGATTGCACGATATTGTCAGGCACCTGCTGCGATTCCACCATGATAGTTCCGGTAGCGAGATAAGTCGGTGGAATGACAAAAGAAACAATCACTGATATCACGAATACTATACATGCAATGCCGACTAAGTAGAGCGCGCGACGGCGCATAATCGACAGGTAATCAAGGAGGGTTAATTGATATTCAGTAGCCATATTTGCTTTACGTTTTTTTGTGTAGTTCAGAACTCGGTATGGGTAAATGCCAGAGAAATGCCCAGCATAGTCGAGGTGGCTGTACCAAATCCGCCCCGTTCGCTGATTCTATGCTGGTAGTACGCCTGCGTTACAAAGTAGGAATTAAGATCAAACAGCAGCCAAGCGCGCGCTGTGCGATTGGTACTGTCTGCGAAGGAGCGATTTGTACTCCAGCTTAGATCAATACCGGTTTTGTTGCGCTCGCTCAAGTCATAATTCCAGCTTCCATTTGCTCGATCAATAATGACAAAACCGCCCAGGCCGCTGGGGGTAATCTGGCGATTTGCATTCAACACAAGTCCGGTTCGTTGGCCAGTATATTTCACTTCCACCACACCTTGCGTGCCTAATGCAGCAGCGTTAATTTTATATTTTCCCATTTGTATGGTGCCCTCCAAAATATCCGCAAATTCCCAATTCCAGCCAAGTGATGCATTGGCAAAAAATCGCGGCTCAGTGCCATCTGCTGGCACATATTTAACATACGACATGCTTAAAAAAGACGTACTTCTGTCATTCCATGCATGAGCAAATTTTGATCCTGCGGATTGACTAACAAAATTGACCAAAGAGCCACCCTTGTAGGACACTCCTTGATATGAACCATCCGCCGAGAGCGTGTTACGTTCACTCAGTGTCTTGCTCCAACTACCCGACAATGCGTGGGAAGAACTGGTGCCATCAACAAAAAACGAGCCCGCATTATCCTGCGCAACAAAACGTGTGGAAACTTTACTATATTTGGCGGATAGCCCAAATTCACCTGCATCGCTCTGCCATAGTCCATAAATAAATCCGCTGGGGTCATTACGATCTCGGCTCAGTGTTTTGATTGAGGTGCGCACTACCTGAAGTGCAACTCCTGCATTCAATACATTTGCATCCCCCGTTCTTGTCAGCATGTAGCTTGGATTGAATCCGGATCGCCATATACCAATCTGATTTACAGGGTTCAAAGTGGGGTTGGAATCGTACTCCTTCGAAACTTTAGCCGAACCAGATTGCTGCCAAGAGTCGGCCCAGCTTGAGCCTGAAAAGAACACTAGGGTGATCAGTATGATGGAGGCCCTAGTACTCACGGCACAATAATGATGTCGCCCGCTTTGAGCTGGATATTGGTCGACATGTTCTTGCCTAAAATGATGCTACTGTAATTCACAGACAAGATTTCCTGCCCATTTGGACTGGCTGGATTGGCACGGATTACTTTAATGTTGCCCTCATCAGCAAATTTATCAAATCCTCCCACGAGGCTGATAGCCTGCAGCACAGTTATAGGGCCACTAATAATCAATGATCCAGGAGTGCGGACTTTCCCCAAAACGTAAGCACGATTTCCGTCGATCGCGGCAATCACCACTGTGACGACAGGGTCAGGAAAGAATTCTTTCAATTTTTCGGCAATACGCAGCTCAACTTCCGGCGTGCTGAGGCCTACCACCTCAATTCGCCCAGCCAAAGGGAGCGTGATACTGCCGTCGGGTAGAACAACCACCTGCCTCTGTAAGGCATCCTGACGCCAGACAGATACCACTACCGTATCCCCTTGGCGTAGCTGATAGATGCCTGGCTTGTTCGCCGCAACAGCCGCAACAGCCGCAACAGCCGCAACAGCCGCCTCCGACCTTATACATATACACAACATGCAAATCACAAAAAATAATATCCTGTCCATTTTTGGGCATTCCTATAAATTATTCTAAAAACCAGTGTCCAATGCTAAAAGCGTGAAAACCTATCATGAACCGACTACTGCCGCAGATTTGGCGGGCTTTATATTCCGTTTCCATGCAGCACATCAATCAATCCCGAATAAATCACGACTATAAATTTTATCTATCACATCGCGGATGTCCTCGGTGATACGGTTCGCGACAATCACATTGGCCTCTTGCTTAAATTGTGCAAGATCATTCACTACTCTGGAGTGAAAGAATTCCGTCTCTTTGAGCGCGGGCTCATACACAATAACTTCGACACCTTTGGCTTTTATGCGTTTCATGATGCCTTGAACACTGGATGCACGGAAGTTATCTGAGCCACTTTTCATGATGAGGCGGTAAATACCAACAATCTTGGGGTTGCGCTTGAGAACGCTGGCCGCAATAAAATCTTTGCGCGTGGTATTGGACGCAACGATTGAGTTGATGAGATTTTGTGGAACATTATTATAATTAGCCAGTAGTTGTTTAGTGTCTTTAGGCAGGCAATAACCGCCATAACCAAACGATGGGTTGTTGTAGTGATCACCAATGCGCGGATCAAGGCAGACACCTTGAATAATCTGCTTGGCATTCAGTCCGTGGGTAGAGGCGTAGGTGTCCAGTTCGTTGAAATAGGCCACGCGCATGGCGAGATATGTATTGGCAAATAGCTTGATTGCTTCGGCCTCGGTGGAGTCTGTGTACAGGGTGGCAATGTTTTGCTTCACCGCACCTTGCTTGAGCAAATTAGCAAAAATTTCGGCACGCTGGGAGCGTTCGCCAATAACGATGCGCGAGGGATATAGATTATCGTGAAGCGCGCGGCCTTCGCGTAGGAATTCCGGCGAGAAGATAAGATTGTCGCAATTGAACTGCACACGAACTTTCGCTGTGTATCCCACTGGGACGGTGGATTTGATAATCATCACAGCTTGCGGATTGATGCTCAACACATCCTGAATCACAGACTCAATTGAGCGTGTATTGAAATAGTTGGTTTCTGGATCATAGTCAGTTGGCGTAGCAATGATGATGTAAGCCGCACCAATATAAGCTTCGCGTTTATCGAGCGTGGCTCTGAAATTGAGAGTTTTATTGGTCAAATAGTCTTCAATTTCGATATCTTTAATGGGCGATAGCTTGTGGTTGAGCATCTCAACTTTTTCGGGGACGATGTCAATCGCCACAACTTCATTATGCTGCGCCAGCAGAATTGCGTTAGAGAGGCCGACATAACCGGTTCCAGCGATGGCTATTTTCATATAGAAGTCAGCCTGCCTATTAGCCAATGTCGATCCTCGCTTCGCACCGCCTGTAACAGGGTAGTCAGGAATGCCTGTTGAATCTCGTAGGAATCCTGTTCGTCATTAGAAATGGTAGAAACGCGAAATAACAGGCCATCCGGCACTTTCCCAGCCAACCCATAATTAAACACAGCCGCCTTCTGTTCGAACCATCCCCGCGTAAGAGAATCACCCATCCTGATCCAGTAAGTTA
>JAKFXW010000202.1 GCA_021731185.1 Gallionellaceae bacterium | reverse complement strand
AGGAGCCGAAAACGAAGCCAACACTGTGATCGTTTTTATCAGGAATTGGAATTAAGGCGCGAGTTTACGCTTTAATATATCGTTAAGCTGCACAGGGTTTGCCTTGCCTTTACTGGCTTTCATGGACAAGCCCACAAAAAATCCGAATACCTTTTCTTTGCCCGCGCGATATTCGGCAAGTTGTGCCGGATTAGCGGCGATCACCTCATCTATAATTTTTTCCAACGCGCCAATATCGGATACTTGCTTGAGTCCTTTAGCTTCGATGATGGCATCCGCGCTGCCTTCACCCGCCCACATATAACCGAACACTTCTTTCGCTATTTTATGACTAATCGTGCCGTCAACAATTCTTGCAACCAACACAGCAAGAGCTTCAGGAGTTATCGGTGTTTGTGTAATCGATAAGCCGCTCAGATTAAGCATTGCTCCAATTTCAATCATCGCCCAGTTAGCACCACTTACTGCACTATCATCTTTGCCAACGACCATTGGTATGTAATATTTCCAAAAACTATCAAAATACACCGCACGATCGCGATCTGCTACCAAGCTATTTGCCATATATGGTTCAAAGTGGTATTCCTCAATAAATCTCTTGCGCATTGATTCACGTGGCTCGTGCATGTCGCGCCTGATCTCTTCTATCCACTGCGGCGAAATAGCCAGCGGCAATAAATCCGGATCAGGAAAATAGCGATAGTCGTGTGCGTCTTCTTTGTTTCGCATGGCACGTGTCTCGCCTTTGTCTGCGTCGAATAACACCGTCGCCTGCTGAATTTTCCCGCCGCTTTCAAGGGTATCAATTTGCCATTGCGCTTCGTACTCAATCGCCTGCTGCAAAAATTTAAACGAGTTCAAATTTTTAATTTCACGGCGCGTGCCGAGCTTCTCCTCACCCATACGCCGCACCGACACATTCGCATCACAGCGAAACGAGCCTTCCTGCATATTGCCATCGCAAATATCAATCCAGCGCACGAGGCTATGCATAGCTTTAGCATACGCAACCGCCTCGGCAGCAGAACGCATGTCCGGCTCGGACACAATTTCCAGCAAGGGGATGCCCGCACGATTCAGATCAACCCCAGTCAAGCCATTGCCAGAAAAATCACGGAAGACCTCATGCAAAGATTTACCTGCATCTTCTTCGAGATGCGCGCGCGTAATGCGCACTACTTTTTCGTAAGGTTTTGCACTGCCAGATAACGGCTCGACTTGTATGGTCAACGCGCCCTGACCCACTACAGGCTGGTCGAATTGGCTGATCTGATACCCCTTGGGTAAATCAGGATAGAAATAATTTTTACGCGCAAATATCGAGCGCGGCGCGATCGGCGCGCCCACCGCCAAACCAAATTTAATCGCGCGCTCAACCGCACCTTTATTCAGCACTGGCAACACGCCCGGCAAAGCGATGTCCACCGCGCAAGCCTGTGAATTTGGCTCAGCACCAAATGCCGTGCTCGCCCCCGAAAATATTTTTGATTGCGTAGAAAGTTGGCTGTGAATTTCCAGCCCGATGACGATTTCCCAATTCATGTCAAAGCCCCCGGTCGTTAATAATATTGGGGGGTATACGCACATGCCAGTCTGTTGCTTGCTGATAGCAATGTGCCACATTCAACATCTGCGCTTCAGAAAAATAATTGCCTATAATTTGCAAACCGATAGGTAATTTATTTTTGCCGAATCCTGCCGGAATAGACATGCCCGGCAAGCCCGCTAAGTTCACGGCGATAGTGTAAATATCGGACAAATACATTTGTACTGGGTCGTCGCCTTTTTCACCGAGCTTGAATGCGGTGGACGGCGTAGTGGGTCCCATAATGACATCGCATTGCTTGAACGCATGGTCGAAATCTTGCGCGATTAAACGACGAATTTTTTGCGCCTGCACGTAATAAGCATCGTAGTAGCCGTGTGATAAAACATAGGTGCCGATCATGATACGGCGTTTCACTTCCGCGCCAAAACCTTGTGCACGCGATTTTTGATACATGTCGGTCAGGTCAGAATATTCCTTGGCGCGATAGCCGTAGCGCACCCCATCAAAGCGCGACAGGTTGCTGGAAGCCTCTGCTGGTGCAATTACGTAATAAACCGGTATGGATAATTTTGAATTGGGCAGGCTGATATTAACTACCGTTGCGCCTAGCTTTTGATATTCGACTATTGCTGCCGCGACGGCTTGAGCGACATCATCGCTCAAGCCGTCGGCAAAAAATTCCTGGGGCAACCCTATGCGTAAACCGCTTAAAGGTTGGCTGCTGGAGGATTGCTTAGCATCTATATCACGCAAGTAATTTTCGGGGGGACGCTGCAAGCTGGTTGAATCACGCTCATCAAAACCCGCCATGGTGTTTAACATGAGCGCTAAATCTTCCGCGCTACGCGCCATCGGCCCCGCTTGGTCAAGGCTGGAAGCGAAGGCAATCATGCCGTAACGCGACACCACGCCATAGGTAGGCTTAATGCCGCTGATGCCACATAGCGCCGCAGGTTGTCGAATAGAGCCGCCCGTGTCGGTGCCTGTAGCTGCCGCGCACAGTCGCGCTGCCACCGCCGCCGCCGAACCACCTGAACTGCCGCCGGGCACGACATCATGATTCCACGGATTTTTTACCGCGCCGAAATATGAAGTTTCATTGGATGAACCCATCGCGAATTCGTCCATATTGGTCTTGCCTAAATTGACCGCACCCGCTTCGTTAAATTGCTGAATGACGTGTGCGTCATAAGGCGCAATGAAATTTTCCAGCATCTTCGAACCGCAGGTAGTACGCCAATCTTTAGCGCAAAAAATATCTTTTTGTGCGATGGGGATGCCTGTTAAATTAGAAATTACAGGTAAAGCATGGCTGTTATTTTTCGCCAACCGGGCATCGGCATGGCGCGCCTGCGCCAAGCTCATTTCAGCATTCGTGGTGATATAGACATTGAGTGTCGAATTATGTACGGCGATGCGCTCCAAGTACATCTGAGTCAATTCAACACTGGAAATTTTTTTGGTGTGCAACGCGCTACTAAGTTGGCGCAAACTGAAATGCAAAGGGGACTGATTAGGCATGGACGTGATTAATGCTGTGCTGTGGCTATTTTTTTGTTTAGGGTTTTTTGTTTAGGGTTTATTTAGGGCGACTCAGATGATTGCTTAATTATTACTTTGGAAATTTACTCTATCGCTGGCGGAACCAGATAGAGGTTACGTTCAACTTGCGGCGCGAGCGTTTGAAACAATTCGCGCTGATCTATCTCATTCACCCTATCCTCGCGCAAACGCTGCGTGGCATCCTGCGCGTATGACATAGGCTGAATGCCAGTTGTATCGACTGCTTGCATCTGCTCAATCAACTTAAAAATGGTGGTCAACTGCGCTTCGGCAGCTTGCGCTTCCTGCTCGGTGATCGCCAGCCGAGCCAATCGAGCAATCTTATGAACATCATTAATGTTAATTGACATAGGCTTGGCTACTTTCTTTAATGCAAGTTGGCTTTCTTTAAACAGGTTGAGAGGGTATCATAAACACCTTCTGAAACCTACCTTCTAAAGGGTGTGCATTTTCCTATGTTCAAAATTTTTGATAATTATTTTACCAACGACCTCGCCATAGACTTAGGTACTGCCAACACATTAATTTGGGCGCGCGGACAGGGCATTGTTTTAAATGAGCCATCTGTGGTCGCTATCAGGCAAGAGGGCGGCCCGAATGGGAAAAAAATTATTCAGCAGGTAGGGCTGGCAGCCAAGCAAATGCTGGGGCGCACGCCAGGCAACATTACCGTTATTCGCCCGATGCGCGATGGCGTGATCGCCGACTTTACTGTGACCGAGCAAATGCTTAAACAATTTATAGGCCGAGTGCATCAATCTGGTATTTTTCGACCCAGTCCGCGCATCGTCATTTGCGTGCCCTGTGGCTCCACCCAAGTAGAACGTCGTGCTATTCGCGAATCAGCTTACGGTGCTGGCGCACGCCGTGTGGAATTGATCGAAGAACCGATGGCAGCAGCAATAGGCGCGGATTTACCAGTTGAAGATGCTACAGGTTCGATGGTGGTGGATATTGGTGGTGGCACGACCGAAGTTGGCGTGATGTCGCTGGGCGGCACAGTATATTCCGGCTCGGTGCGCGTGGGCGGAGACAAGCTGGACGAAGCCATCATCAATTACATCCGCCGTAACTACGGTATGTTGATCGGCGAGACCACCGCCGAGCAGATTAAAAAAGGAATCGGTTCAGCATTTCCCGGCAGCGAAGTAAAAGAAATGGAAGTGATGGGTCGCAATCTGGCAGAAGGTGTGCCGCGTAGCTTCACCATTTCCAGCAATGAAGTATTAGAAGCACTGACCGATCCGCTAAACAGCATAGTCAGCGCAGTGAAAATTGCGCTTGAACAGACACCTCCCGAACTCGGTGGCGATATTGCGCGCAAGGGCATGGTGCTTACCGGAGGCGGCGCGTTGTTGCGTGATATTGATCGGCTACTGATGGAAGAATCTGGTTTGCCTGTTTTAATTGCAGATGACCCGCTAACCTGCGTGGTACGCGGATCGGGCAAGGCACTGGATAGCATGGATAAAAATACGGGCATTTTTATCTATGATTAAGTCTCGTTTAAAGCACGGCCAAATGACTGTCTTGTTCGCCCACATTGTTGTTTTTCAAACTTTCTTTTTTTGAATGGAGCACACGCGTTCTTTCCGCTTCTTCAATCGCGGACCAAGCGAAGCTGCGCGTCTGGTGTTTTTCGCATTACTTTCTCTGCTGCTACTTTTTGTTGATGCGCGTTTCAAATATCTGGAATATGCACGAAATATATTATTTATTCCCGTGAATGCTCTGCAAAGCCTGGCTACCTTCCCCAGCAAGCTATGGCATGAAGCTGGCGAATATCTAATCACCCAAACACGATTAGTGCAGGACAATGAACAGCTACGCCTGAACAGCACCGAACAAGCCGCACAGCTACAACAATTGCAAGTATTACAGGCCGAAGTGGGGCATCTACGCAGCTTACTGGCCGTACAGCAGCGCGCTGAATATCCGATGCAATTGGCCGAGATAATCTTCGTTGAACGAGATATATTCAAGCGCAAACTTTTTCTGAATAAAGGGTCGAGCGCAAATGTATTGGCTGGGCAAATTGTGATTGATGAAACAGGCGTGGTCGGGCAAATCACCCGCGTTTATCCGTGGGTCAGCGAAGTTACGCTCATTACTGACAAGGACCATACCGTGCCCGTACAGGTATTGCGTAACGGCTTGCGCGCCATCGCCTTTGGCTCGGGCGGCGCGGGAGAAATAACGCTGCGCTACACACCCGTCAACGCTGAGATAGAAGTTGGCGATGTGTTGGTTACCTCAGGTCTAGACGGCACTTATCCACCGGGTTTACCCGTAGCACGGGTCACGCAAGTTGAGCGTAATCCGGCGTATCCGTTTGCGCGTATCGCCTGCACGCCGTTGGCGGGAGTAGACAAAAATCGTCAACTTTTAATTCTGACAGGCTTGCCAAAATTACCCACACGTCCGGAAACCGAGGTTGAAAAAGTAGTCAGAAAATCCCCAAAGTTTCCCCATAAAACTCCATGAGTGAATCCGCCCCAAGAAACCAGGAATTTTTATCTGCCTCCAGCGGCAGCTTTATTGTGGGCAGCATGTTGATTGCGCTGCTGCTCAACTGGTTGCCATGGCAAGGCTGGGGGCTGGCATTGCGTCCTGATTTTGTCGCGCTGATTTTGCTGTATTGGTGTACGCACAAGCCTTATCGAGTCGGCATAGGCATTGCATGGATGGTCGGCATATTGGCTGATGTAGCGGATGCCAGCCTGTTTGGGCAACATGCGCTGGCCTATTCGGTACTGGCATTTGGCGGCGTGGTATTGCATCGGCGCGTGCAGATGTTTGATCTGCGCCAGCAAACTTTACAAGTCTTCCCATTACTTTTATTGTCGCAAGCTATTTATGCCACCGTGCATTGGCAGCTTTCTGGACACATGGTATGGGAATATTTTATCAGCAGTATTTTTTCGGCTGCGCTGTGGGCTCCGCTCACCTTAATGTTGCAATCACTGCGCCATCTGCGCAACCATTCTGGCCAGCTGTGACCGCCCCAATCGAGAACTTATTCTATTTTTCGTTAAAAAGTGCGATTTTGCAGGTTGGATTAGGCGTAGCCGTAACCCAACAAGCAATGGGTAAAATGGCCGATTTTGTTGGGTTACACCACAGGGGTACGCCGACTTTCTATCGGCTAAAGCCGATGAAAGATCGTATGCGCCGCTGCGCGTCTAACCCAACCTACGCAAAGCATTAATGTTGTTTCTATCGGGATATTGGAATTAGCATGAACCATCGCGTCGAGTTCAAAGATTCGCAGCGGGAAATACATCATTTCCGCTTACGCTTGATGTTCTGCGTGAGCTTTGTACTGCTGCTGTTTTTTTTACTGCTGGCGCGCTTTGTTTATTTGCAGGTCATTAAGCACAGCCATTACGAAACGCTGGCGGAGAATAACCGCATTTCCATCGTGCCGATTGTGCCGAGTCGCGGCGTGATTCGGGATCGCAACGGTGAAGTGCTGGCGCGCAATTATTCTGGTTACACACTGGAAATCACCCCCAGTAAAGTGAAAGATATGGAAGGCCTCATCAACCAACTGGCATTGCTGATCGATATTTCCAACAAGGATCGCAAGCGCTTCAAAAAATTATTAGCCGAAAGCCGCAACTTCAACAGTCTGCCCATACGCAGCCGCTTAACTGATGTTGAAGTGGCGCGCATGGCCGCACAAGTTTATCGTTTTCCTGGTGTGGAAATTAAAGCGCGTTTGTTTCGCGAGTATCCGCATCGCGAGTTGACTTCACATTTCATCGGCTACATCAGTCGCATCAATGATGAAGACTTGAAAACTATTGATGCCGGAGAAGACTCCTCCAACTATCTGGGCACAGATTACATCGGCAAAATAGGTATTGAGCAAAGCTACGAGAAAGAATTACACGGCATAACAGGTATCCAGCGCGTTGAGGTTGATTCCGCCGGACGTGAAGTGCGTACCGTGTCCAGCACCGCACCCATATCGGGCAATGATTTAACACTGACGCTGGACGTGAAATTGCAGTCAGTTGCGGAGCAGGCATTCGGAGATTATCGCGGTGCGATGGTGGCAATCGATCCCAGTAATGGCGAAGTGTTAGCCTTTGTCAGTAAGCCTGGCTACGATCCTAATTTATTTATTGACGGCATTGATGAGCAAAGTTGGAATGAGTTGAGTAACTCGTTGGATGTACCACTGAACAATCGCGCACTACGCGGTCAGTATCCGCCTGGCTCTACTATCAAACCTTTTATGGCGTTAGCGGGTTTGACCTACAACACGCGCACGCCTGAAAAAACTATCAGTGATCCCGGATTTTTCACCTTGCCCGGCAATCGCCACCGCTATCGCGATTGGAAACAGGATGGGCATGGCATCGTGGATTTATTTAAATCCATCGTGATCTCGTGTGACACCTATTACTATGGATTAGCCACCGAAATGGGCATAGGCAACATCTTCAACTTCATGAGCCAATTTGGTTTTGGCAAACAGACTGGCATTGATTTGGAAGGCGAGGTTTCCGGCTTATTACCTTCTGAAGAATGGAAGCAGCGACGATACAAACAAATTTGGTATCCGGGCGATACGGTATCAGTCGGCATCGGGCAGGGCTACAGCTTGGTCACCCCACTGCAATTGGCGGTGGCCACTGCCACGCTGGCCAATAATGGGATTTTTCATCGCCCACATCTGGTCAAAAAAATTGAGAGTGGCTCTAATAATGCCATCATTGCTACAACAGTACCGCAAGCTGTACAGCAAGTTAATCTGAAGGCCGAACATCTCGATCTGGTTAAACGCGCCATGATCGCTGTGACCAAACCGGGTGGTACAGCCGCTTGGGCAGGCAATGGTGTGCCCTATGTGATGGCTGGAAAAACTGGCACAGCGCAGGTTATCAATATCAAGCAGGGTGAGAAATATGATGAGAAAAAGATTGATGAGCGACATCGCGATCATGCATGGTTCATTGCTTTCGCACCCGCTGAACAACCTAAAATTGCGTTGGTCGTGCTGGTAGAAAACGGCGGGCATGGCAGCTCCACCGCCGCGCCCATCGCGCGCAAAGTACTGGATTACTTCATGCTGGGTAAAGTACCCAAACCTTTAGTTAAAGCAAAAGTGGGGGGGCATATTGAAGGGGACTAAGCATCGCTTGTGGGAACGCTTCATCGTACACCTGGACCCGGTGTTGATGACCGCGCTCGGCCTGTTAATGTGTACCAGCCTGGTGGTGCTATACAGTGCCAGCGGCGGTAATTGGAATCGCGTGCTGGGTCAGTCGGTAAACATACTCGTAGCACTGGTCGCACTGTGGGCGATGGCAAATTTGCCGCTGCATTATCTGATGCGTACCGCCGTGCCCATGTATGTTATTGGCGTGTCACTGCTCATCGGTGTGGCCTTGTTTGGCGAGATCAATAATGGTGCGCGACGCTGGCTAGATATTGGAATTATTACCATTCAACCCTCTGAGATTATGAAAATTGCTGTGCCGTTAATGATGGCGTGGTATTTTGAAAAGTACGAAGCGCGACTGCGCTTTAGAAATTATATTGTTGCGGCTTTACTTCTGCTGCTGCCCGTTGGACTTATTCTGCGTCAGCCGGATTTAGGCACGGCCATTTTAATTGCCGCCAGCGGATTTTTTGTATTGTTCCTGGCCGGATTAAGCTGGCGTGTCATGCTCGCGCTGGCAGTAGCAGCGGCAGCCAGTGCGCCATTCTTGTGGCACTCACTGCATGACTACCAACGTCTGCGCATCCTCATGTTGCTTGATCCCTCGCAAGATGCACTGGGCAAGGGCTATCACACCATCCAAGCCACCATCGCAGTCGGTTCTGGCGGCATACTTGGCAAGGGGTATTTGAACGGAACGCAGACGCATCTGGATTTTCTGCCGGAACGCTCCACCGATTTTATTTTTGCGGTGTTCTCGGAAGAGTTCGGCCTGCTAGGCAACATCATATTATTGGGATTTTATTTGTTTGTTATTGTTCGTGGCTTCATGATTACTGCCAACGCCTCCACCTACTTTACGCGCCTGATGGCAGGCAGCATCACTCTCACCTTCTTCACCTATGCTTTTGTTAATATGGGCATGGTCAGTGGCATTCTGCCTGTGGTGGGCGTACCCTTGCCGCTGGTCAGTTACGGCGGCACATCAATGGTTACCTTATTACTGGGATTTGGTATGCTGATGAGTATTCATACCCATAAAAAATTAGTGCAGACTTAATGGACAGGCATTGTGACTGCCCACATTGTCCCCTTGTGGGGCGAGGCCACCTTAAAATAACCGAGCTTGATATAAAGAATGACGTGTAAGGAGAATATAAATGAACAGTAAATTTATTTTGGTTTTCAGCAGCGTGCTTTTATTCGCCGCGTGCAGCAGCACACCGCAACGCAGCGTAGAAACACCCGCAGCGAAATCGATTACCAGCGGCGGCTTTCTCCCCGGTGATGGGCCAGATGCCAACGCGCCCGCGAACCTAGATGCTATCCCCAATGCCATTCCCCGAGCCGAACCCTTGCACCGCTACGCCAACCGCCAATATGTTGCGCTGGGTAAAACCTATGTGCCGCTGAACAAGCCGGGCAATTACAAAGAGCGCGGCAGCGCTTCATGGTACGGCAAAAAATTTCATGGCAAACGCACTGCCAATGGCGATGTGTATGACATGTATGCCATGACCGCCGCCCACCCCACTCTGCCCCTGCCCAGTTATGCGCGAGTGACCAATCTGTCCAACAACAAATCCATCGTCGTGCGTGTGAATGACCGCGGCCCGTTTATGCACAGCCGTTTGATTGATTTATCGTATACCGCCGCCTATAAACTGGGCATGATCGCCAGCGGCAGTGCCGAGGTTGAAGTGGAAAGTATATCGCCCGATGACAGTCTGCCCCCCATCACCGTTAACGACCCAGTAGAAGTCACCCCTCTACAACCAACCGCTATCCCCATTGAAAAAAATGTGCCAGGTTTGCGCACCATATATCTACAATTGGCAGCCTTTCAATCCCCCGCCAGCGCGGAAAGTTTTCACGCGCGCATGAGTGCAGAATTTGAAGGCAGCGGCAAACAAATAGTGCTGTATCAGAAAAAAGATCAATTGGTACGAGTGCATATCGGCCCCTACAAAACTCATGCAGAAGCGCGCGCTGCTGCGGTGAAAATGGAAGCAAAATTAGGATTTAGACCGTTTTTGAGCGTGCATTAGCTGCGCGTTAAAAAGGCATGACAGTAATTGATGCAGGACTTACGCACCTTGGCTATTCTACGCCTCTCGCAAGCCTGCTCCGCAATTCTTCATACACATCATTTCTAGTTGCGATGGCTACGATCGTTAACACTCGATCTTGATCGTTGACATGATAAATAAGGCGAAACTGCGGGGTAGTGATTTTAATTTTGTAGCAATCAGGCAATTCGCGTAACACATCTTTCGCCACTCTGGGTTGCCGGAGTCGCTCCTTGGCGAGTTTTTCCTTAAAGCGACGCTTGATGCTGCCATCCAATTTTCCCCATTCCTTCTCGGCTAGAGGATGAATTGCTAAGTCGTAAATTGCTTTAATCATGCCCAACCCACCCGTCGATAAATAATCTTCGTGCATGTTAGCGCTCACTATCTAATTTGTCAAGCGCGTATTTAATGAGCTTACAACTATTTAATTAACTTTTAACTATAGTTACCAAACATAGGGGAGTTAGTATCTTGTATTAACCTAGCATTATCTAAGATAAGCAGTTGCAGCTTGGCATTTCATAATTCGTCTAATTTAATTTTACGTGCCTTGCTCAGAGTCGAGATGCGTGACTTTGCACGATTCTCAGAAATACGGTCAGCGATGGAATCCAGCATTACCTCCATCATCTTGGGCGAAACAATGTAACCCGCAGGCTTGTTGTGGTTCAAGATGGCGACCGCTTGATCTTCATCTTCTGCGCGCTTGAGAATACGGGTTGGCGACTCGCGTAACTCGGTCACCCCAATCGTAATTCCGGCATGAATTGCATCCATAATTCTGTCCTTAATAATGTACGCTAGCAGTATGCGGGGAAGTGCTGCCCGAGTCAATCATCTGCCGGGTCAATCATCTGCGCGAACTAACTTTTTTTATCCATCCTTCGATACTGCACCGCTTCGGCAATGTGCGTCATAGATAAATTTTCGCTCTCGTCCAAATCGGCAATGGTGCGCGCCACTTTGAGGATGCGGTGATACGCGCGGGCGGATAGTCCCAGGCGGCTGATGGCCTGTTGCAACATTTCGCGACTGGCTTTGTCCGGCACACACACACTGTCAATCTCGCGCACGGCAAGTTGGGCATTGGGTTTTTGTTGTCGATGCAGCGCACGTTGCCGCGCATTTTCTACGCGCTGCTGCATATTCACACTGAGTTCTCCATCGGCCTGCTTGAGCAAATTTTCTTGCGGCACAGCGGGCACTTCTATTTGGATGTCTATGCGATCCAGTAATGGCCCGGAAATTTTGCCCCGGTAGCGCGCCACCTGATCGGGCGTGCAATGACACTTGCCGTTGTAGTGTCCCAGATAGCCGCAGGGGCAGGGGTTCATCGCGGCGACTAATTGAAACTGGGCGCGAAAATCGGCTCGTCGTGCGGCACGCGATATGGTAATCCGGCCACTTTCCAAAGGCTCGCGCAGCACTTCTAATACATGCCGATCAAATTCGGGCAGTTCATCTAAAAATAAAACGCCGTGCATAGCAATGGAAATTTCACCCGGGCGCGGATTGCTGCCGCCCCCCACCAAAGCCACGGCGGACGCAGTGTGGTGCGGCGCACGATAAGGGCGAGTGCGCCAATTTTTTATATCAAACATGCCACCGAGTGATTGCATGGCAGCACTTTCCAACGCCTCAGCCTGTGTCATGTTTGGTAAAATACCCGGGAAACGCGCCGCCAGCATGGATTTACCCGTACCCGGCGGACCGGACATCAACACGCTATGCCCGCCAGCTGCTGCAATTTCCAGCGCACGTTTAACCTGACCCTGACCCTTAACATCGCGCATATCCAAGTAGCTAGCGGGGCTGATTTGCTCGCTGGTACGCTGGCGTGTGAGCACCGCACGACCAGCCAAATGTGCCGCCACTTGTAATAATGATTGCGCGGGATAGACCACAGCATTTTCCACCAAAGCGGCTTCAACTGCGTTCACTTCAGGGAGAATAAATGCACGTCCGCTGTGCGCCGCTTGAAAAGTCATCGCTAGCGCGCCGCGTATCGGACGCAACTCTCCAGTGAGTGCCAACTCTCCTGCAAATTCATATTCAGCCAAACGCTCATGTGGAATTTGTCCTGATGCAGCGAGAATGCCCAGTGCAATAGGCAAATCAAAACGCCCGCTTTCTTTGGGCAGATCAGCAGGTGCTAAATTGACAGTGATGCGACGAGCGGGGAATTCAAATTGACAAGTTAGTAAGGCTGCGCGGACGCGATCTTTGCTCTCTTTCACCTCGGCTTCAGGCAGGCCGACAATGGTGAAGGCTGGTAAGCCGTTAGCCAGATGCACTTCGACGGTCACCAAAGGGGCATCCATGCCGGACAAGGCGCGGCTGTAAAGAACGGCTAGGGACATAAAAATTCAACCTCCGTCGCCATACTGTGTTGCTCGCAAAAAATTACTCCTAACATATCAAATGTATGCGTCGTCATAATTTTTTGTTCGCGTCCCGCTTGACTGAATAATTTGGTCTGGCTTATAACCAGCCACTTGGACACCGTCTTTTGGTGGCCTAGTGGAATGGCTAGTTGTTTCATCAGTAGTTTGAATTTTTCAAAGCCCCTGCTAAGCAGTTAACCAAATTTTAACGCTGACACGAACACGGCCTGTTGCTACATTACACGACCAGAAATTTAACAACGTTAATGCGACTGTTTCTGCGCTTCGAGGGCTGCAACTTTAGCTTCCAGCTCACCCAATCTTTGCACGGTACGCGATAGAAGCTGGGTCTGCACATCAAACTCTTCACGGGTAACCAAATCAAGTTTAGCAAAGCCCTGCGCGAGTAAGGCGCGGGCATTTTTCTCAATATCTTTGGCCGGACTTTGAGCCACAGCTTTGCTCAATTTGGCAGAAATCTCGTCTAAAAAGTTTTTATTTATCATGGCTTGCTCCGTCTGAATAATTATTTCAATGGATTTTGTAGTGTAGCAAATTCTTTCGTAGTGAAAGCGGTTTTACCTCAAGGGAGCCTCTATAAATTCAAAATCCTGATGAAACAACTAGCCATTCCACTAGGCCACCAAAAGACGGCAGCCAAGTGGCTGGTTATAAGCTAGGCAAGGCGCGAAAGAAATTTTAGCGCGCCGCATATGTTTGATATGTAAGCGTTAAAATTTCTTGAGCAACGCAGCATCGCGACGGGATTTGGATTTATAGAGGTTCCTCAAGTGGATGATGCATTCAAATGGTGCGTATTGCCTTCAGCCTGCCTGCAATTGGTGCAAAGTTATGATGCATTCAAGTTAAAAATTAATTAATGACTTGTTTTTTAAATTAAAAAAGTAGTGGCATGGATGATGCTAAATGGTGGCTACGGGATATAAACCGTACTACTTTATCGTTAACTCTACACTACTTTAAGAAGGGATTATTATGAAACGTCATCTACTGAATACTTTTATCCTAACTGCAGCAATTGTTCCCAGTGTGGTTATGGCGGCAGACGCGCCGGCAAACATGAACATGCCAGCCCCTACTGTCTCCGACGTTCTGGATGCTTCCGGCATTTCTGTTTCTGGCTATCTTGACGTTGCATACAACAAGATGAACAGCACGGGTTTATTTGTTAGCCCAGGCGTCAACTCACGCATACTCGACACACCCGGAGCAACAACGACCCATAAATTCAGCAGTTTCAATCTGCACCAGGCCGCGCTTATTGTTTCCAAAATGCCCAAAGAAGGCGCGGGGGGTTATCTAAACCTGACTGCCGGGCAGGATGCGCCCACGATTTCCTCCGTTGGCTTGGGAACGTCTAACCTGGACGTGACACAGGCCTATGCAAGTTATACGACTGGCGCATTAACCGTTATCGGCGGCAAGTTTGCCACGCTTGCTGGGGCAGAACTGATTACAACACCGTCCAATAAAAACTATTCACGCGCATGGATGTTCGGCTGGGGTCCTTACACCCATACCGGCACAAGAGCGATTTACGCGGCGAGCGACAAGATTACCCTGATCGCTGGAGTCAATAACGGCTGGGATCTGGTTACTTCCCCTAACACACCCACAAAAACCACCGAACTGGGACTCATTCTGGCTCCGTTCAGCATGTTCTCGCTGGCGACCTCTTACTACAGTGGCAAGGAAGCAGGTGCCGCCATTGGTACACGGCGATACTTGGACATGGTTGGCACCATCACTGCCAGCGACAAGCTTAATTTTGTGTTTAATTATGCTAATGGCCGCCAGGATGACGCGATAACGCTAGGTAGCCAGGCAAAGTGGAATGCGTTGGCATTGTATGCAAACTACCAATTTAACGACACATGGCGCGCTTCATACCGGCACGAAGCTTTCGATGACAAAGATGGTTTCCGCTCGGGCTTGGTGCAGAAGTTAGCATCCAATACCGCAACAGTTGGATATGCTGCGGCTGAAAACATGGAATTGCGTGGTGAGGTGCGGCTCGACAAATCAGACATGGACGCCTTCCTGCAAAATGATGGCACTGCCAAGAAGAATCAAACTTCTTATGCCGTGCAAGCTGTCTATAAATTTTAATCAGCCAATTCTAATTGGCCATTTCTATCATTGTTAAATTCAAGGAGAACCAAATGAAAATGGTCACCGCGATTATCAAACCGTTCAAGCTTGATGAGGTGCGTGAAGCGCTCACCGCAATTGGTGTGCAGGGCATTACGGTAACCGAAGTCAAAGGTTTCGGGCGGCAAAAAGGGCACACCGAACTGTATCGTGGCGCGGAATATGTGGTGGACTTTCTGCCCAAAGTAAAACTGGAAGCCGCCATTAAATCCGAGTTGCTTCCACAAGTTTTGGAAGCCATCGAAAAGGCTGCACAGACTGGCAAAATCGGCGATGGCAAAATTTTCGTCCATGACATTGAGCAAGTCATCCGCATCCGCACCGGCGAAACCGGCGTGGAGGCCTTATAAGGGGGGATCATGAAAAAACTTGTTAATAATTTTATACTCATGCTTGGGCTATGCGGGGCACTCACACTGGCACTGCCAAGCTATGCAGCGGACGCACCAGCCCAGGATCAGGCAACAGCAGTGGTCGTTGCCCCACAAGGGGACAATGAAGCATCTGCCGCTCCGGTGGCGACACCACCTGCACCCAACAAGGGCGACACCGCATGGCTGATGACTGCCACTTTACTGGTCATCATGATGACCATTCCTGGTCTGGCATTATTTTATGGCGGACTGGTACGCAGCAAAAATATGTTGTCCGTGTTAATGCAGGTGTTCTCCATTTTCGCGTTGATCACCGTGCTGTGGGCGATATATGGTTACTCGCTGGCGTTCACACAGGGCAACGCTTTCATCGGCGGCTTTGATCGGCTGTTTCTGAAAGGCATTTTTGATCCGGCAACAGGCGCAGTAGCTAACGCTGCCACTTTCAGTAAAGGTGTAGTTGTTCCGGAATTTGCTTTCGTCGCGTTTCAGGCCACCTTTGCAGCAATCACTGTGGCATTGGTGGTGGGTGCGTTTGCTGAACGCATGAAGTTTGCTGCGGTGCTGATGTTTTCCGCGCTGTGGTTTACTTTCTCCTATCTGCCCATCGCACATATGGTGTGGTTTTGGCCGGGGCCGGATGCCTACACCGATGATGCCGCAGGTGCCATCGCTACCGCTGCTTCGGGTTGGTTGTTCCAAAAAGGCGCGCTGGATTTTGCCGGTGGCACAGTCGTGCATATCAATGCTGGTGTGGCAGCATTAGTGGGCGCATTCATGGTGGGCAAGCGTATCGGTTATGGCAAAGAAGCAATGACCCCGCACAGTTTGACCATGACCATGATCGGCGCATCTTTGCTGTGGGTGGGTTGGTTTGGTTTCAACGCTGGTTCAGCTCTGGAAGCAGGCGGCACCGCTACGCTGGCATTTGCTAATACTATTTTCGCCACGGCAGCGGCAACACTTGCATGGTTGCTGGCAGAGTGGCTGATCAAGGGCAAACCATCCATGCTGGGTGCTGCGTCAGGTGCAGTTGCTGGACTGGTCGCCATCACGCCAGCGTGTGGCTGGGTCGGCATAGGCGGTGGACTGGCAATTGGTTTCATCGCAGGCCTTGCCTGTTTCTGGGGAGTCACTGGCTTGAAGAAAATGCTGGGCGCGGATGATTCGCTGGACGTGTTTGGCATCCACGGTATCGGCGGCATAGTCGGCGCGTTGCTCACTGGTGTGTTCAATACCTGGAGCATGGGCGGCACGGGCATTGTGGATTACGTCAACAACACCATCGTCGACACCAGCATCGGCTCGCAAGTGTGGATACAAGCGCAAGCTGTGTTAACCGCAGTGGTGTGGTCTGCCGTGGTGGCAGTGATCTGCTACAAGATAGTTGACCTGACCATCGGCCTGCGTGTGACTGAAGACAAGGAGCGCGAAGGACTGGATATTACCGAGCATGGTGAAACTGCCTATACCCGATAGCGGGTGACACACTGAAATAGTTGTTGAAGTAATGCCCCACAAGGGGACAATGAGGGGACAATGTAGGTAAAACAGGCATTGGGGGCAACCGCAATGCCTGTTTTTTTGTAGGCTCTAGCTATATTGTATTATTTAGTTCGACAATAAAAAATAAGTAGCAAGCCCGCTACAAACAGCAAAATTGTAATAAATGCGATATATATTAACAACGCTTCGGTTATATTCGGCTACACTTATGTCCCGTGGTATTACTGATAGAAACGCATAAACATTACCCGCCGCCTTGCCCGCTTAAAAATAATACTGCTGGCTCAAGCAAGCGCTACGGCTCCATTTTTAATGCAATCAATTTATTGAATAGCTTAGGAGGAAACTTGATGCTTCAGATAAATCCTTTACCCGCTGCTTCAATCTGGCATCTCACTGTGTCACATCTACGGTTAGCTTACAGCAAATCAGTTAGCTTTCTACCCGCAATGAAATTCCTACCCACAACAAAAATTGTCCCCACACGCATCACGCACGCAATGCTTTTAATGGGGCTAATTATTTGCGCCACTACTGTCAATGCTACAGAACAGGCCAATGCTACAGAACAACCTATTGCTGTAGAACAAACCGGCACTGCAAAACCCAGTTATTTCGAAGACCTCAGCATTCGTGCCGATGTCGGATTTATGGCGGACGATAATGTCACGCGCGCAAAAAATTCTGCCGATAAATTATCTGACCAATCCCTTAGCGTAAACGCGAACTTGCCTTTCACATTCATGCCAAGCAAACACGTTCGCGCATTATTCAACGGCTTTCTGGGTGGAGAAAAGTTTGCTCATTACGACGGACTCAGCCGAGTCAGTGCTGGTGTTCAGGGCGAATTGCAGTATCGCCACTCTGCCGCCTTCTTCGCACCGATTTTCGCCCTCTCGGGACGCGCCGTAACCGAGCGGTATCAATCCAAACTACGCGACAGTTCGCGTTATTCAGTGAGCGTTTCCATGCGACAACCTGTGACTGATCGCATCCAAGTTTTTGGCGCACTGACTCATCATCAGCGGGATGCTTACAGCAAAGTATTTACCATCGCTGAAGAAGCAGCGCGGCTCAATCTGGACTATCTACTCAGCCCGCAAGGGACTATTTATATGAGCGGGGAATATCGCGTCGGAGACATCGTATCTACTGGGCAACCTACGCTGGAATTGATCAACCTCGCTGAGGTTTATGCATCGGACGATGCATTTACAGACCCTCAGCTGTACGCATATCGGTTTAACGGCTCAACTGTGCTCGCGACATTAGGCTATAACCACGGCTTCAGTCCCAACCACGCGCTGGATTTTTCCTGGCGGCGTATCGAATCAACGCCTGAACAGAAAAAAAATTACTCCACCTCATCCGGTTATGTGGTGAATCAGTTTTCGCTGGTTTATTTAATGAATTTTTAAAGGGATAAGGTCATGTGCGCCAGATATTTTGATAGATATTTTCTATATGTCGGCATATCACTTTCTGCACTGCTGCTGATGTCATGCAGCTCCGGAGAAAATCCTAGCGATGTGTTTCCCAATGCTGCGCCAGTAATCAAGCCAACCAGCGGCCCGGACAGCTTTCTGCTATTCCCCAATCCGCAAAAACAGGATGATGGCTCATTGCAGACCAACACCTTGGCGTACGCCAAGGCATATTATGAAGCAATCGATCCAGGCAATTTAAAAACCACGCTGGCCGACTGGAAAACCGCAAACGGTTTTGGTAGCGGCACGGGTACAGAGGTGAGCGTCGTGTTTGGTGATGTCAAAGACTTAGGCTATGGGCGACGCATGACGGCGCGGGATATCGGTGGCGGCTCTTATGCATTCATGGTCGAAAACTATGCGGTTGCACCTGCCGCAAATTATGGATATTCCAGCTTGAATCTGGATGCAGCCGTAGCGCGAGACACACGCTGGCATGTAAGCACCAATGCGATTGAATTTAGTGGTGCAGATTGCATTCCGACGAGCGATATTGCTGGCTGTGACTCCTCTGTAAAGTTCGCCAAGTTTTACACCTTCCACCCGACTACTGGCGCACGCTTGCTGGAGGCCAATCTGGATGGTCGCGGCAATAAAGCCATGCCTGGTATTTGCATCTCTTGCCACGGTGGGCGTGCTTATCCGCTAACTCCACCAGACACAAAACCCGGCGGCTTAGGCCAGCCACTATTCCCCGTTATCGGCTTTACCGCTTCGAAAAAACGTGGCGATGTAGAAGCACATCTGCAACCGTTTGATGTAGACAGCTTTAGCTTTTCAACTGTACCCGGCTACACCCGCGCCGCTCAAGAAGCTAAACTAAAAACCATCAACCAGATGGTGCTGTGTACCTACCCAAAGGAAAGTACAGAAACAGCACTAGAAAATGTCTGTCGGCGAAATGTTGTGTTCGGTGAATGGTCAGGCACACCTGTCGCTACCATTATCAGGGAGGCATATGGTGGCAATGGATTACCCAATGCCACCTTCTCGGACACTTTTGTGCCCACAGATTGGAAAGGCCAAGAAACTTTATACAAAAATGTTGTTGCCTCCTCTTGCCGCACCTGCCACATACTGCGCGGTACCAACACGATGCCTGACCTTAATTTTAATAGCTATGCGGCATTTTTGGGCTATGCAGATCAAATCAAAGGGCATGTGATTGATCGCGGGAACATGCCGCTGGCGAAAATTATTTATGAGCGTCTGTGGGGAAGCAGCGGGATTGAAACACTGGCAAGTTTTTTAGAAACAAACGGACAAACAGCTCGCGATACAAGCGGCGCGGTGTTAAAACCCGGTCGGCCTGTGGCCGTGCCAGGGCCTGATCGAATCACCACATCGCCCGCCACACTTTCGGCTGCGGGGAGTCTTTATGCCACAACATATGCATGGTCTATTTTCTCTGGTGGCGGACCAGGTGTAACGCTGGTGAATGCAAATACTGCTACACCGATTTTCAACGCACTTAATGGCACTTACATACTTCAGCTCATTGCCAGCAATGGCACAACGCAAAGCCAACCAGTACGAGTAAGCGTAACCATTGATAACACAATAGGAACAGTTACGGCGACACCCAAGTTTGCTGATATCAAGGCGGTGTTGCAAAACGTGAACACTGGATGCACAGGATGCCATACTCCCGGCGGTGGCCCGCCGATCTTTTATACCAACATTGACCGCAATGGAAGTGGGGGAATAGATGAAATCGACGACCTGTGGTTTTATACCGAGCTACGCGGGCGCATCAATTTCACGGACATCGCCTCTAGCGCGCTGCTGCGTAAACCAAGCGGCCACCATCATGGCGGCGGACCGCAACCTGGTTTCAATTCGACAACTGCACCCGGCGATGCTGCACGTGCAAACTACGATATTTTCCTCAACTGGATATTAAATGGCGCGCCATACTGACGCTTCATTCCTACTATAAAATCAAAAGGCCGTTTGCATCACAAACGGCCTTTTCAATACAGCACTATATCTAATCCCATTTCTAATTTAATAATGCCAGATTGTTCCCTCACCCTTTTTCCCTCTCCCGTGGGGAGAGGGATGCAAAGTCCTTCTCCCTTCGGGAGAAGGGTTGGGATGAGGGAACAAAATTAAAGACTTGGTAAATTAAAATGGAATAACAACCGCTTTAGTAATCCCGTCTAGGCGCGCTATACGCATCATTCGCAAACACAAATGGCGTAGTACGATCGACCAGCGTCTCAATCACTGCCAACTCTTGATCGGTGTGATTAATAAAAGGTGCTTTGCGAATATTGTTGCCACTGGCCTCGCCTTTAACAATATACAGCGGCCTGTCGTGATGCAGGGATACCACCGTGGTGTTGCTCGCTGGATCATCGCTGGCGAACACATCGGTCGTGCCGTAGCAGGTACAGAAGTACGTCAACTCCGGATCGGCTTCCATATAAAAGCCCGTGCCGCGTATGCCGATGGTGGCTGTGGATGTGCGAACGCGCATGGGGGTATTGCGCGATACGGTAAGCAGCTTGCCAGATAACATTCTCAGACCATTAATAAATGATACAGCGGGAGTCATTTCCGCTACTCTTTTATCATTCTGTTTTTCCCCTGCAATCCTGTTTTCAAGCAGCATCTCTCTTACAGATTTTTTTACATCGGGCATCTCTCTTACAGGTTTTTTGACCTCAACCTTTTTTTGATCGGTTTCAATAACGAGGTGGCTCCCGCCACGCAGGATCATCGCGTGAGTGTTCACGATAAATATCAACTCGCTGCCCTTGGCAGTTTCAACCGTATCCCCCGGATTGATTTGGGTTTCCATCGTGGCTTCTATACCGTTGACCATCGCCTGACCGTTAATACGGTAGATCGACTGTCCAGCGGGAAGTTTGTGCGGGCGGTTGCCAAAGATGCTGGCTGCCAGCGCGTTAGCACCAGGCAGACCGACAGTTAACATTCCGGCTACGAGTGCTTTAATCAATATACGTCTACGTGGATCATCAGCTTCATGGTGGCTCATACTTATCTCCTTACGATATAGATCAACGAAAGATTCAATAAAATCTGCTCACTGTAAAATACTACCATACTTGGAAATGCCTTAGTTATTCCTTGCGTGAAACATACCCGATAAGTATGTCGCAGATTCGCAGCAAATGGGCGGTAACGCTATAATGCCGCACCCAGTGTTATCCCAATCATCACATACCAGTCATCACATACCGGTCATCACGTAAAATTTATTTTCTATGCAACAAAATTACACGCCTAAAGAAATTGAAGCCGCTGCACAGCAGTATTGGAATAGTCAACAATCTTTCCGCGCAGTCGAGCCGACCAATAATACTGCCCAGCCCCATTTAAATAAACCCAAGCCAAAATATTATTGCCTGTCGATGTTCCCCTATCCTTCTGGCCGCCTGCATATGGGGCATGTGCGGAATTACACCATAGGCGATGTGCTGTCGCGCTACCACCGCATGAAAGGTTTTAACGTGATGCAACCCATGGGCTGGGATGCGTTTGGCCTGCCTGCCGAGAACGCGGCAATTGCTCACAACATAGCACCCGCAAAATGGACATATGCCAATATCGACAGCATGCGTACGCAACTGAAAAGCCTAGGGCTGGCGGTAGATTGGGCGCGCGAAGTGACGACTTGCCGGCCAGAATATTATCGTTGGGAGCAATGGTTGTTTACCCGATTATTCGAGCGCGGCATTATTTATAAAAAAACCTCATCGGTAAATTGGGATCCGGTCGATCACACTGTGCTGGCTAACGAACAGGTGATTGAGGGGCGCGGCTGGCGCTCGGGCGCGCTGGTCGAAAAACGCGACATCCCCATGTATTTTTTTCGCATCACGCAATATGCCGAAGAATTGCTGGCGGATTTGGATACGCTGGATGGTTGGCCCGAGCAGGTAAAAACCATGCAGCGCAACTGGATCGGCAAAAGCTACGGTTGCGATGTACATTTTCCATATAACTCAGCCAGCATTGGTGACTCAACCAGCATCGGCACGAATGGCGCGCTCAAAGTTTATACCACTCGCCCGGACACCTTGATGGGCGTGACTTACGTAGCAGTAGCGGCAGAACATGCGCTGGCAACACAGGCTGCTAAAAATAATCCCCGCCTTGCGAAATTCATAGCGGAATGTAAACGCGGCGGCACTGCGGAAGCCGACATGGCAACCATGGAAAAAAAAGGCATGGACACCGGCTTGTTCGTGCTGCATCCGTTAAGTGGCGAAAAGCTGCCCGTGTGGGTGGCAAACTATGTGTTGATGGGTTATGGCGAAGGTGCAGTGATGGCCGTGCCGGCGCACGATGAGCGTGATTTTGAATTTGCGAAAAAATATGGATTGGCGATTAAGGCAGTTATTGCAGGGAAGGGAGAAGAGAGAAGAGAGAAGGGTAACAGCGGCGCGGAGGTTTTCCCCTTCCCCCTTCCCTCTTCTCCTTTCACCACCGAAGCGTGGCAAGAGTGGTACGCCACCAAAAACGGCATCTGCACCAACTCCGGCAAATA